>CAYRAL010000001.1:0-7228 GCA_964422235.1 uncultured Candidatus Epulonipiscium sp.
AAGAGCCAACAAAACATCAATATGACTTTGATACAGCAACAGTTCTTGGCTTCCTCCGTAAATATAATTTACAAGATTACTTTAAAGTAAACATTGAAGCAAACCATGCTACATTAGCTGGTCATACTTTCCAACATGAACTTCACTTAGCACGTATTAATGGTGTATTAGGAAGTGTAGATGCAAACCAGGGAGACCCAATGCTAGGATGGGATACAGATCAATTCCCAACCAATATATATGATGCCACACTTGCTATGTATGAAATATTAAAAAATGAAGGTGGACTTGGAAAAGGTGGACTTAACTTTGATGCTAAAGTACGTCGTGCTTCATTTACACCAGAAGACTTATTTTATTCCTATATTGCGGGGATGGATACTTTTGCAAAAGGACTTAAAATTGCACACAAAATGTTAGAAGATAAAGTGTTTGAAGATTTTGTTGCAAACAGGTATAATAGCTTTACAAAAGGAATTGGAAAAGATATTGTAGATGGTAAAGTAGGGTTGGAAGAATTAGCAGCATATGCCCTAGCAAATGACCAGATTACAAATGAATCAGGACGTCAAGAAAAACTAGAAGGAATGCTAAATCAGTATATCTTTGAGAACAAATAAATTTTAGGGCTTGGGACTTAGTCCTAGGCCCTAAAATTATAAGAGATTAAGAAGGGAATAATTAAGATGCATATCGACCATGAACTAATGAAACAATCAAATCGTAGCCGGATCCTAAATGTTGTTTACCAAAATAAAACAGTTACGAGGCAAGAGGTTTCAAGGATATTGAAGATCAGTTTACCAACAGTAGTATCTAACGTATCAGATATGGTTGAGGAAGGAATATTAGAGGTTGCGGGCATGGCAAGCTCGACAGGTGGAAGAAAACCAATGATTATTAGATTCGTTGCAGACTCCAGGTATGCCATAGGTATTGAACTAAAAACAACTAAAGGTAAGATTATCCTTACCAACCTTAGATCGAAGATTATAGATGAGATTGACCTTAAATGGGATAGGTTTGTAATAGATGATGTGATGGGAGAAACTGCTTTATTAGTCAATCAAATGTTAAAAAGGAATAAGGTTAATGAAGATAAGTTATTAGGCATTGGTTTTGCCATTCCTGGCATTGTTGATGAGGAAACACTATTCTTAGAAAATGCACCTAATTTAGGGGCTAAGAATATTGATTTTAACGTATATCAGCACCTATTTCCAGCACAAATTTATATAGAAAACGAAGCAAATACAGCGGCCTATGCAGAAGCTATGCTAGCAGATGAAAGTCATAACTCAAATTTAATATACCTATCTATTAAAGAAGGAATAGGAACAGGTATAATCATCCAAAATCAGCTCTATAAAGGGAGTAATAAAAAATCAGGTGAGTTTGGCCATATGCATATTTCTATGGAAAAAAGAAAATGTAGCTGTGGCAGATATGGCTGCTGGGAAGCTTTTGCCTCTGAAAGAGCACTTAAAAATAGCTACCAAGTAATGACTGGAGAAGAAGTTGGTATGGAAGAGATCATGCTAAAAGTTAAAGAAGGAGATCATATTGCGCAAAAGGTATTAGGGCAATATGTAGCGTATTTAGTAATCGGTATTGAAAATATTATATTAGGATTATCACCACAACATATCGTTCTAGGGGGGCCTATTTGTCAATATGAAGATATTATTATTCCTCTTATTGAGTCCAAAATAGGTAAGGAAGCAACGATATATGAAATTTCAGAAACTAAGGTTGTTTGTTCTACATTAGGTGGCAAAGCCTCTATTTTAGGAGCTTCCCTGCTTTCCATACATGACTTGTTTCACTATGAAAAAATAACAATCTAACAGGAGGGGAAGATATGAGTTTTATAGGAATTGATTTAGGGACATCATCAGTCAAAATATTAGCAATAGAAAAAAACGGTGACATAATAGGTAGCGCATCTAAAGAATACCCAGTTTATTATCCTAAAACGAATTATGCAGAACAGGATCCAGAAGATTGGTGGACTGGTGTCAAAGCGGCTATGGGGCAGTTAGTTAATGACCATCCTCAGCTAGCTAAGGACGTAGAGAGTATAAGCTTTAGTGGGCAAATGCATGGATTAGTAGCATTAGATAAAAATAATCAAGTTCTTATGCCGGCTATTTTATGGTCTGATCAGCGAACCAGGGAAGAATGTGATGATATAACCAAGGCTATAGGGCAAGCAAACCTTACGAAATATACAAGTAATAAAGCTTTAACAGGATTTACTGCTCCTAAGATTTTATGGGTTAAAAAGAATCATCCAGAAGTTTTTAATCAGATTGAGCATATTATGCTTCCTAAGGACTATATACAATTTAAATTAACAGGTGAGTATGCAACGGATATGAGTGATGCATCAGGGATGTTGCTTTTAGATGTTAAAAACCGTAAATGGTCCAAAGAAATGATTGATTTTTTAGGCATTAAAGAGACAATGCTTCCTAGGCTTTTTGAATCTTATGAAGTAACAGGGAGAGTTAAAGATGACATTAAGAAAGAACTAGGCCTTGAAAATTGTGGTGAAATACTGGTAGCTGCAGGTGCCGGTGATCAAGCCGCAGGTGCTATCGGGGCAGGTGTTGTAGAAGATGGTATTCTCTCAGTGGCACTTGGGACATCTGGGGTTGTATTTGTATCAGGAGAAGAATATTCTGTAGATGCCCAAAATAGATTACATTCATTTTGCCATGCAAATGGCAAATATCATCAGATGGGCGTTATTCTATCAGCAGCAGCATCCTTAAAATGGTGGATTGATCAAGTACAACAAGATACTGCTAATCCGTATGAAGTGTTACAAGCTGAAGCAGAAAAGATAAAACCAGGAAGTGAAGGATTATACTTTTTACCATATTTATTGGGAGAGAGAACACCTTATAGTGACCCCAATGCTAAAGGATGCTTTATTGGGCTTTCTATCTCCCATAGGCGAGACCATATGACTAGGGCTGTACTAGAAGGTGTTATATATGCCCTTAGGGATTCCTTAGAGATTATTAAAGATATCGGTGGAAAAACAAGAGAAATAAGGCTAATTGGTGGAGGAGCAAAGAGTCCCTTATGGCGGCAAATCGTTGCAGATATATTTGGAATTCCTGTCTATATTACTAACTCATCTGAGGGACCAGCTTTTGGGGCAGCAATTTTAGCCTCAGTAGCAGCCGGTCATTATGGCTCAGTAGATGAGGCTTGTAGAAAGCTCATAGGGACTACAAAGGAAGTACAACCCATAAAAGAAAATGTAGAGATATATAATAAGCATTATAAGATATATAACAAACTATATGGAACACTGGAAGGAACTTTCAAAGATATAGCTAAACTATAGTAAAAAGAGTCCTATACACATTGAATGTGATCTAGGACTCTTTTTTGGTATTATTAATAGGCATTAATTTGTTTCTGAAGCTCATCCATAACTTCTCTAACCGTTTGAATCTTTTCTGCCCTATAGCCGTAAACACCAGAAAATAAAAGTCCTTCATCTACATTTCCATTAGCGGCATTGAGAAGTGCTCCAGAGATACAATATGGTATTTCTTTCGGTTTACAGCTACGTAAGCATTTATAAAGGCAATGTTGATTCATTTCATCTCGTCTCATAAGTGGGTTAATAATAGCTCTTCCTGGCATGCCTACAGGGCTCATTACAATTTGTATATCCTCTTTTTTAGAGTTAATATGTGCCAGCTTATAGTTAGGATGGGCATCACACTCCTCGGTTGGTATAAATCGAGTACCCATTTGAACCCCATCAGCACCTAGTTCTATAAGACGAGCAATGTCATTCCCATCATAAATCCCACCAGCAGCAATGATGGGGATATGTTTGTTGTACTTTTGAGCAAAAGGCTCAACGACCTTTATAACATCAAGTAGAATATCCTCAAGCTTAGGAGCATGATCAGATTCCAGCTCTTCATTGGAAAATCCTAGGTGCCCACCAGCTAAGGGTCCTTCAACAACAAGGGCATCAGGAGCAACGCCATCCTTCTTATCCCACATTCTACAAATAAGTGAAGCTGCTTTGCCAGAAGATACAATAGGTGCAATCTTGGTGCTTGATCCTTTAACTAAACTAGGGAGTTCAAGTGGTAATCCGGCTCCAGAGATAATAAGATCAATGCCGCATTCAACAGCTTTTTTAACAAGCACATCATAATTTTTCATAGCTACCATAAAGTTAATGCCTATAATTCCTTGTGTGGCATTTTCTTTAGCTAATTTGATTTCAGATTCTAGAATACGAAGGTTTGCCTCTAGGGTATTTTTGATAAAATCTGCTTCCCTAAACCCAATCTGAACGCCAGAGATAATGCCAATGCCACCCTGATTTGCTATGGCTGAAGCTAATTTATTAAGTGATATCCCAACACCCATTCCACCTTGGATAATTGGCAATTTTGCAGTAAGGTTTCCTATTTTAAGTTCTGGAAGTTTCATAATAATCTCCTCTTTATAATAATTGGTAAGTTAGTGAAATAAACTTTGAAAATCAAGTTGTTTGATAGTCAAAGTATATCTGTAAAAACATCAGGTGTCAAGGGTTAAAGTTTCGCTTGAACTAATGGGAATAAATGGTATAATATAGCTAGTGTAAATAAATGGATAAGTCTAAAGAAAAGTGGAGGATCAAGATGAAAAATAAAACATACTCAATTAAAGAGGCGGCAGAGGAGTTAGATTTAGAAAATCATACTTTAAGGTATTATGAAGATGAGTTAAAGCTTAGTATTCCGCGCAATTCTTTGGGGCATAGGTATTACCGTGAATATGATATGAAGGTATTTAGGGATATTATAGCACTTAAAGGGCAAGGGCTACAGCTTAAAGCTATTAGAACTGCTATACAAAATTATTATGACCCTATGGGAGGCCATGAGTGGGAAGAGGCTAGTGAAACATATATGCAGGCTACTGCAGCTTTAGATGAGCCTAGGTTTGATATTACGGATACAAGCAATACGAAAGTAGAGCAATTTCGCTTAATGATGAAGCAAACTTTTGTACAAGCTATTTATGAAAATGAAGAAGAGTTAAAGTCAGAATTGAACCATCATATAAAATACAAAATAGAAGAGGATATGAAGGAAGAAATACAAAAAATAGAAAATATATATGAAGAGAAAGATAAAGAAAGATATAAAAAACTGGATGAAACCATGCGGGAAATGCAAAAAATAAGAAGTGAGCTTATAGATATGACAGAAGAAAAAAAAGAAAAGAGGTCTTTGTTTGGAAAAATATTTGGAAAGAAAAGTGTTATAACATATGAAGATGAATATCTTAGCAAAGAATAAAAAAATGTGCATGTATGACAACATGCACATTTTTTATAATTGAATGGGTAAATTGTATTTAAGAAAAATATTGTTAGCCATATCCACATCCTCTTTTTCAGGGGATGGTGTATCGGTTAATTGATAATCATATCCTAATTGTTCCCATTTATATTCTCCCATTTTATGAAAAGGAAGGACGTCAATGCGCTGGACATTATTCAAACTTGTTAGATATTTAGCCAAAGCTTCAATGTCTTCTGGGTCATCTGTAAGATTAGGTACCAATACATATCTAATCCATACAGGAATGTTCCGATCTGATAAATGCTTTGCAAATGCAAGAGTAGAATCAATCGGTACACTAGTTAGATCTTTAAAAACAAGGGGGTTATATGATTTGATATCAAGTAAAACTAAATCAGTGTAGTCCAGTACTGGATCCGCTTTATCAAGTCTAATATATCCGGATGTATCAAGGCAAGTATGGATATCATTCTTTTTACATTCCTTAAAAAGTTCTCCAACAAAATTAGCTTGTAGTAATGGTTCACCACCACTTACAGTGATACCACCACCAGAAAACTTCATATAAGGTTTATACTTTACAACATCCTTTATAATCGTATCCACACTCATGTCCTTACCTTCTCCGACCTTCCAACTATCTGGATTATGGCAATACTGACATTTTAGAGGGCAACCCTGGGTAAATAAAACATAACGAATTCCAGGACCATCTACTGTTCCACAAGTTTCAATTGAATGTATTTTTCCCATCATATCATACACCTCCTAAGACTATCTACAACAACATATACGATTAATTATAAGGTTACAATATTTATAATTTAGAATCCTTTGTGGAAAGTTCTATTAATAACATCAAGTTGTTGTTCTCTTGTTAATCTAATAAAGTTTACAGCATATCCGGAAACACGGATTGTAAGCTGTGGGTATTCTTCTGGGCGATCCATTGCGTCTAATAAAGTTTCCCTATCAAATACGTTGATATTAATATGGTGTCCGTTTTGGGCAAAGTATCCATCCATTATACCAGATAGGTTTTTAACTCTCTCATCCATAGATTTTCCAAGAGCACCCGGAATAATAGAGAATGTATAGGAAATACCATCTTCAGCATGTTTGTATGGAATCTTAGCAACAGAAGCTAAGGCTGCTATAGCACCTTTTGTATCTCTACCATGCATTGGGTTTGCACCAGGAGCAAATGGTTCTCCAGCTTTACGTCCATCAGGGGTATTACCAGTTTTCTTTCCATAAACTACGTTAGATGTAATTGTTAGGATAGATAGAGTAGGTATAGAGTTTCTGTACGTTTTATGCGTTCTGATTTTATTCATAAATACTTCTGTTACTTTAACAGCAATATCATCAACACGATCATCATTGTTACCAAATGCTGGGTAGTCCCCTTCGATTTCATAATCAATAACTAAACCTTCATCGTTTCTGATTGCTTTAACTTTTGCATATTTAATAGCTGACAATGAGTCTGCTACCACAGAAAGACCAGCAATTCCAGTTGCAAATGTACGAATAACTTCTTTATCATGCAGAGCCATTTCAAGTTTCTCGTAGCAATATTTATCGTGCATGTAGTGAATGACATTAAGTGTATCAACATACAACTCAGTTAACCAATCCATAATTTGGTCAAATTTTGCCCACACTTCATCGTAGTCCAGGTATTCTGATGTAATAGGTGCAAACATAGGTCCAATTTGATCCCCAGTTTTTTCGTCTTTACCACCATTAATAGCATATACAAGCGCTTTTCCAAGGTTAGCACGTGCACCAAAGAATTGCATTTGCTTACCAATTTTCATGGCGGAAACACAACATGCAATACCGTAGTCATCACCATAGGTTGGACGCATTAAATCGTCGTTTTC
>CAYRAL010000001.1:7238-23071 GCA_964422235.1 uncultured Candidatus Epulonipiscium sp.
AAGTTTGGCTCAGGAGCAGGTCCTAGGTTTGTTAATGAGTGAAGCATACGGAAACTATTCCTAGTAACAAGCGTACGTCCATCAAGTCCCATACCACCAATTGCTTCCGTTACCCATGTAGGGTCACCTGAGAATAATTCGTTATATCCTGGTGTACGTAAGAAACGAACCATACGAAGCTTTATAACAAAGTGATCCATTAATTCTTGCGCTTCACTTTCAGTTAAAGTACCAGCCTTTAAGTCTCTTTCAATATAAATATCAAGGAAGGTAGATACGCGTCCTAAAGACATAGCAGCTCCATCTTGCTCCTTAATAGCTGCTAAGTAGCCAAAATAGGTTGCTTGAATTGCTTCTTGAGCTGTTTGAGCTGGATTTGCAATATCACAATCATAGAAAGTAGCCATTTGTTTAAGCTCTTTAAGAGATTGGATTTGATCTGTGATTTCTTCACGCAAACGAATAGCATCTTCTGTCATTGGTGTTACTTCAAGGGATAACTTTTCATTTTGTTTGTCTTGAATTAAAAAATCAACACCATATAATGCAACACGTCTGTAGTCACCGATAATTCTTCCACGGCCATATGCATCAGGTAAACCAGTGATGATACCAGATCTACGTGCTTTTCTCATAGCATTAGTATAAGCTGAGAAAACACCATCATTATGAGTTTTACGATATTTTGTAAAAGCCTCAGCAGTTTGAGGGTCTAATTCATAACCATAAGACTCAAGCGCATTTTGTACGGTACGAATACCCCCATTAGGCATGATGTTTCTTTTAAGAGGAGCATCTGATTGAAAACCTACAATTTTTTCTAGTTTCTTATCTAAGTAACCAGGTCCATGTGATATTATTGTAGAAGGAGTTTTTGTTTCAACATCTAAAATTCCTTTTTTTAATTCTTTTTTTGTAAGGGCTAGAACTTCTTTCCAAAGTTTTGTAGTTTCCTTAGTAGGAGTAGTTAAAAATGAATCGTCACCTTCATAAGGAACATAGTTTAATTGGATAAACTCACGTACATTTACGTTTTTTGTCCAGTCGCCAGTATTGAAATCATTCCATTGTTCAAACATAATATTCATCTCCTTAAAAATTATTTTAATTGTATTTATTATATTTCATATCTTTTAATACTATTTCCATATCTATATTATATAATGTATACTGTATACACGTCAACATATTAAGTATAATTTCTCTGTTTTTATAAAAGTTTAGGTATTTTTTACAGTAGATACAGATATCATTCCCTCTTAGTAGTAAAAATACATAGGTTATTTGGAATTATAATGTAAGTTTAATAATAAATATAGCAAATAATCATATTCATATATAAGCTTGTGTCAAAAACAAATATATATTATAATTCTAGTAATTAGAAAATAAACGAAGTAGCTAACACTTAATTATATAATGAACATATTAGATAAAAGTTATAGAGATGTTGAAGTTGCGGAATCAGTTTATAGAAAGGAAAGAGGTATGAAAAAACCAATATACGTGTTTGGTCACACAAACCCAGATACAGATTCGATATGTGCGGCTATTGCATATACTCATTTTAAGCATGCACAGGGATTTGACAATGTAGTAGCAATGCGTTTAGGTAAAATAAATAAAGAAACACGTTATGTTCTTGATTATTTTAATGTAGAGGAGCCGAATCTTTTAACAAATATTAAACCACAAGTAGGTGATATGTCTTATTATGAGATACCGCCTACCTATGTTGTAGATTCTGTAAAAAAGGCGTGGGGTGTAATGACGGATACGGGGCACCAGATGATCCCAATACTATATCATAATCATAAACTAGCTGGTGTTGTATCAATTTCAGATATTGCCAAGACATATATAGGGCTTACAGATGGAAGTGTGTTAAAAGAAAACAAAACACCATTTGTTAATATACTAGCAGTCTTAAATGGAAAAACAGTTCTAGGACATTATCCCTATGCCTATGTGAATGGTGATGTATATACCACGGCTTCTATAGACGATGATCAAAAACTGTCAGATGGAGATATCCTAATAACAGGTATGCAGCCTCACTTAAAGAAAATAGCTTTTGAATCAGGTGCAGGATGCATTATTTTTACTGGTCAGGATATGGAAAATATGGAAGATCTACAAAAATTACAAGGAACCATACCAAAAGATATTAAGAGTGCAATTATATGTGTTCCCCATTCTTTTTTTAAAACAATAAAAATTATTTCTCAAAGTATTTCAGTTAAGAATGTAATGAAAACCCAAAACCTAATGTACTTTCAAACAGATGAAACATTAGAAGAAGCGAGAGAAGTGATGGTAACATCGACTCACAGTCAGTTCCCTATTGTAGATAGGACAGGTCATGTGAAAGGAACAATATCTAAGCATCACTTATTAGATATTAAGAGAAAGCAAGTTATTCTTGTAGATCATAATGAGGTATCACAATCAGTTCCAGGGATAGACCAAGCAGAAATATTAGAAATCATAGACCATCATCGTATCGCTAATCTGGATACAGGACTACCAGTGTTTTTTAGGGCCGAGCCCGTAGGATGTACCTGTACGATCATTGGCAAAATGTACGATGAGAATAATATAATGCCACCACCAGAAATTGCCGGAATAATGCTAAGTGCCATATTATCAGATACATTAATATTTCACTCCCCAACATGTACAAGCGAAGATGTAAGGATTGCTGAAAAATTAGGTCAAATAGCAGGTGTAGATATTAAGCAGTACGGTATGGATATGATAGCAGCCGGAACAAGGCTGGAAAATGTTACACCTAAGGAATTGCTGCATATGGATATGAAGTATTTCACACTAGGACAATACCATGCAGCAGTGTCTCAAGTCAATACGGGAGATTATGAAGGAATATTTGATATGAAAAAAAGTATACTAGAAGAAATGGAAACCCTTTGTATTAACCAAAACCTAGATCTTAGTATACTGATGGTAACTAATTTAATCGTAGGTGGTACAGAACTAATTGTAGTAGGAAGTGAAAAATGGATTGCAGATCAAGCTTTTGAAATACGAAAAGATGAAAATAGCGTATTTTTATCAGAGGTTTATTCTCGTAAAAAACAAATTATTCCTAAGTTAATGAACTTTACTCAAAATAAAATCTAATCTAGTGTCATGAGATTAGCATTGCAAAAATAAAAAAATCCATCTATAATACAAGTATACTGAAACATAAAAGTATACTAAGACAATTAATATATAAAAAAGGAGCGTTAATATGGCAACTACAATTACTAAAGATATGGTCATTGGAGAAATCCTTCACATTGACAGAGGTTTTGTTCCGCTTTTAATGGGAATGGGAATGCACTGCTTAGGATGTCCATCTTCTCAAGCTGAAACCATTGAAGAAGCTTGTATGGTGCACGGTAAGGATGTAGACGAGTTTGTAGCAGAACTAAATACATTCCTTGCCAATAAGGATCAATAAGTATTATATGTAACTTTAAAAGATCCCTATATCATTTAAATGATATAGGGATCTTTTTTGCTAAGTTTTAAAGATACGTTGTCAGTACTTCAATTGCCTTATCTTTAATTAATAAAGTACTATGCTCAATCAGGTATCTTTCACCAAGGGACGATGAAACATGCTTGCTACCAAATTCATCAAGAACAGATTCAAGTTGTGTTTGTGTCGTTTTATGCATAAAGTTAGGATGAAGTACTAAAAAATAAGTCCTATCATCTTGTTTATACAAAGAATTCATACCGCAATAGATAGAGTTAATTCTATGACCTGCGTCTGTAAGCTGATCTAGAGATGAAAAAGAATAAATTAAAACAAGGTTTTTAGCTTGTTTTGGATTCTTTTTAACGGTAGATGATTTATCCATATGTGTATCAATCTCATCATCTTGAGATTTGAATGTCCTATGAGTAGGTCTCTCACCTAGTGCGCCAAGCTTGTCATCGATTTGAGCAGGGTTTTCTATTTTAGTCACAACAATCATAATACTTTCCCTTGAAAGGGGGACAGCCTCAATCATGAGTGGAATGTTTTCTGTTTCAAATCCAAACTCTTCATATGCTTGTGTCATCATATCCCGAAACAATTCTTGGGCTTTTTGAGAGCCATAAGCAAGCTCGCTGATTTTAATGTCCCTAGGATTAAGATCTAAGTGACTTAGCGTAACTCTGATTTGTGTATCATTAATCTTTTCTATTCTCATATAAATCACATCCTATCTTAATTATAAAATGAAACTTGCTATACCTATATTATAGTGCAGTTAATGATGAACTGTAAAGAGGTTAAAAAATACAGGGCTGATTAATAGGCAAAATAGTACAATATGCAAGATAATACATCTATGATATACTAGTCAAAGGGAGGGATATTATATTATGCGAGGAAGAGCCAAACTACTAATTATTATTATAGTATTTAGTATTATAGCACTTGGTATTTTTATAAACAAGCGATTACCAAACTTTAAAACAATTGTTTCAGATAGTGTTTTTGAAGAATTTCAAGCAGGGCAAACCAATGTGGTTATTGGAGAAAAACGTATTAGCTTAGAAAATCCAGTGTTAATAAAAGAAGACCAGTTATATTTACCAATTGATTTTATCAATAAACATATTACTAATAATATTTTTTGGGATGCTCAGGAAGAAGTTCTGACCATGACAAATCCTAGAGAAATGCTTCGATTTAAACCTAATAAAAGCACTTATGAAGTAAATTATAAAAAACAGAAAACAGAACATAAAATTATATTAAAAAATGATATTGTATACATACCATTTAGACTTATAGAAGAAAAGCATAATATTATTGCAGTCTATAATAAAGAAACAGATATGGTTGTATTAGATGATGCCACAATCGATCGTTTTGTTGGAACTGTAAAGCAAGGAACAGGCAAAGTTCGTATAGAACCCAATATTAAAAGTCCTATTATAGAAACAATATACCGAGATGATGAGATTATAACCTATGGTAGTGAAGATGGCTGGATATTAGTGAGGACGCTTAGTGGTAATATTGGCTATATGAATGAGAAACATATAGAACACGCTAGACAAATTAGTAAAAAAGAGCCTAAAGTATATCAACCACATCCTATAAAAAAGGAAATACTGGGGGATATTATAATGGTTTGGGATCAAATCCCTAAGGGATATAATGTAAACTTTAGTAGCCCTAAATATAAAGATATGCAAGGCGTAAATGTTCTGTCACCTACCTGGCTAGAATTTCAGGATCCCAAAGGTAATTTAACGGATAATGGAAGCAAATCCTACGTTGAAAAGGCTCATGAAAAAGGATACCAGGTATGGCCTTTAATGAGTCATAACTTTCGAAATAGTGACTGGACCCATGACATATTAAGTAGTACAAAAAATAGAGACAATGTAATAAAACAATTAGTGGACTTTGTTAAAAAATATAAAGTAGATGGGATTAATATTGATATTGAGAACCTACAACAAAAAACAGGACCTTATTGGGTACAATTTATGAATGAATTATATCCTATAATGCGGGAGCAAGGAATATATGTTTCTACTGATGTATATGTACCATCACCATGGACGGTGCACTATAATAGAGCTGAAATTGCAAAAAGTGTGGATTATTTTGTTATAATGGCCTACGATGAGCATTGGAGTGGATCTGATGAGGCAGGCTCAGTAGGATCCTTGCCTTGGGTACAACAAGCAATAGAAAGCACATTAGAAGAAGTTCCTGGAGAGAAGGTTATACTTGGGGTGCCTTTTTATGCAAGGCTATGGAGAGAAGATGTTGATGATAGTGGACAACTAAAATTATCCACCAGGGCTTTAGGAATGAATGCTATAAAGCAAGAGTTAAAAAACAACCAAGTAACACCCTTGTGGGATGAAGTACTAGGTCAATACTATGCAGAATATGAAAAAGAAGGTGGCCTGTACAGAGTATGGATGGAAGAAGAAGACTCCATGAAAGAAAGAGTAAACTTAGTATCAAAATATAACCTAGCAGGTATTTCAGGTTGGAAGTTAGGGTTAGAATCTCCGGAAACGTGGAAAGTTATAAATGAACACATTAGTAAGTAGAATATAAACAGCCGACACCCACCAATTGTTTTGCCCAGATATGAATAATGGTTAAATCTCAGGAATATAGTAAAGAAAAGGGGGTGGCGGTTTGAGAAAAAACAATCTCAAAATACTACTAGGGATTGTCATAATTTTGTTAATAACTGGAGGATATTTTAAATATGCTAATAGTGCTGTAGAAACATTTGGACTTGCTACCGCATCCAAAGTAATCATAATTGATCCGGGACATGGTGGATTTGATCCAGGTAAAGTAGGAATAACAGGCATTCATGAAAAAGAGATCAACTTAAATATAGCCTTAAAGTTGAGAGATTATCTAGAGCAATCAGGAGCCTATGTTATTATGACTAGAACAGAAGATGTGGATTTAGACGGAGATGATACAAAACAGTGGAAAAAAGGGGATATGATTAATAGGTCTCAAATAGTAAATAATAGCGATGGAGATATAATGATTAGTATACATCAAAATTCTTTTCCACAAGCAGACGTAAGAGGGGGACAGGTGTTTTTTTATAAAGACTCAGAGGCTGGGAAAATATTGGCTCAATCTATTCAAAAGGCTATTAAGACCCATGGAGACCAGGAAAATAAGCGTGTTGCAAAACATAATGGGGATTATTATATCTTGCGTACAACTAAAATTCCAGCCGTTATTGTAGAATGTGGATTTTTAACTAATTATGAGGAAGAAACAAAACTAAATACAGATCAGTACCAAGAAAAAATAGCCTGGGCGATTTATATAGGTATTATAGAATATTTTCAAGAAAATGGAAGCTACCAATAACAAGGTAGCTTTTTTATTATGAAGAATAAGTAGGGGATATGGTATAATAGAATATAAAAGGAGTGTGTTTTGAAGATGGTAATTAAAACAATAAAACTAAAAGATGGATTTGATATAAATAGTATTCAATTAACCAACTCAAATGGGATGGAAATTGAGATTTTAACATTGGGGGGAATTATAAAAAGTATAAGAACACCTGATAAAGAAGGAAAGCTGGAAAACATTTTAATTGAATATGAAGATCTCGATGCATATGTGAAAAATCCAGGCTATATAAATGCTTTAATTGGGCGTACAGCAGGGAGAATCCATAAAGGAGAATTTACCATTAATAACACAGATTATAAACTGAAAAATAATGATGGCACCAACACACTGCATGGGGGCATAAAAGCACTTGATAAAAAAGTTTGGGAATTTAAGGATGTAAGCAGTGAAAACATATCTGCAGTAGAACTTTCTTGCTTTAGCCCTAATGGTGAAGAAGGGTACCCAGGGAATTTAGAAATAAAGGTAACTTATAGCCTAGATCAGCAGAATATATTTACTATAGATTATGAGGCAGTATCTGATGAAGATACCCTAATTAATCTAACAAATCACGGATATTTCAACCTATCTGGTAATGCCAAAAGAACAATTGAAGACCAAATTTTAATGGTTAGAGCAGGACATATATGTGAATTAGATTTAGAAAATATCGTAACAGGTAAGTTGCTTGATGTGACTAAGCATACTCCTTTTGATTTTAGGACTCCTAAAGCCATTGGCCAAGACATTAGTCAGGATCATGAGCAACTCAATCCTAGGAAGGGGTATGACCATCCTTGGGTTTTAGATCAAGGAAAAGAAGCTGCAACCTTATATGACCCTATATCAGGAAGGCATATGGCAATATCCACAGACCAAAAGACAGTTGTTATCTATAGCATGAATGTAGCAAATCCATCTAAATTTACCAATGGCAAAGAAAACATAAGCCGTTACGGAATAACTTTTGAAACTCAAAACTACCCTATCGGTCATAAACAATCTTATAAAGATCATAGTTTAGTTTTAGCAAATGAAAAGTATACACAAAAAACCTCATTTAAATTTAGCACTAGATAAAATAGAAGCCATTACTTGGATTCCTCTTTCGATTTGTGCCACACTAGTGTTAGCGATACTAAGGCGCATACAAGAGGAATGGGCGTTAGATGTAAAGAACAATGAGCCAGGGCTTATTACGATATGGTTAGCAATAAGCCGATCACATAAATCTTTAAGAGCTATATGGGATGTTTCTAAAGTTAGCCATATAAAAACACCGCCAAATGAGCAAGTATAAGAAATATAAGGCGAAAGATGTAAATCAATCAGATAGCATAATTGTATATACTTAGTGTGGTATTGCTTAATAAGAAGTGGCTTATTTATTTGCCATATTTTATGATGTAAAAAATTATAGAAAATTGAATCTGTAAAATTATATGCATGATGCTTGAACCTTATATTAGATAAAGTATTCGGGAGCACAACAAAAGAATAATGGAGATTTGGTAAATATAGTTGGCTAAAATGTTTTACATAAATAACATTATGATATGAAGTTTGAGAGTACAGTGGCGAGTAGCTTAAGCCTTCTAGTAAAAGATCGCTAAAGATATCATTTTCTATAATATAAACATTATAAGCTTTAGCTAGAGCTAAAAGTTGTCCTTTCCTATGCTCTGAATAACATATGGCTGTAGGATTTTGTAAATAAGGTGTAACATAAATATATTGGATTTTACCTGTTTTAAGGTGAGTTTCAAGTATTTCTACATCCAGACCATCTTGATCAAGAGGAACTTCAAAACATTCATATCCATACTCTTTAAAGATAGCTAGATCCTTAGAAGGACTTTCTACACAAATGCCATGTTTACTTGTGAACCTGGGTAAGGATTGCATTAAGGCAGATATACTTTGGATGATACGTATTTGCTTAGTGGTGGTTTGGATGGCATATTCTTTAAAATAGTTGCAAATTTCTTCTAGTAAAAGCTGATATTTGCTACCATCATAGTCGTAAAAAGAGTTCCATTTCTCTTCTAAAAGAATATTGGAGATTATTTTCTCTAAAGCCTCGATAGGATAAAAATCATTAGGTAAAGAGATGGATGAAAAGTTTATTAAGTCTTTATGAGCAAGTGAAAAAGGCTCTAAAGTAGGTGTGTTTAATATTGGTGGGCTAGGTAGAGAGAATACATAAGTTCCACGGCCAGTTTGGCCATAGGCAAGGCCTTTTTGTTCTAATACTTTATATGCGGAAACAACAGTATCACGGTTGATTTTAAGTTCCTTAGCCAATGAGCGAATGGGAGGTAGTTTAGTTCCAGAGGGTAATTGGCCACTTTCGATGAAGATGGATAAACCGTTAGCAAGTTGTAAATATAATGGTGTTTTTGATGATTTAGCGAGTTGTATCGTGTTAAACATAGAACCCTCCTTTAGCTTATTTGGAATATCATATATATATATATTCATAGTGGGGAAATATATTATACAACTATCCCAGATAAGTCCTAGCTAGTATGTAAAGTATGATTATAATGATTATACAGGAAGGATTGAAAGAGTAATGAAGAGAAGATTAATATTTTCTGTCGGAAGTATTGTCAGTATAATTCTGATGATAGTGGTTATAAATCGTAGGTTAGGTATTGTACCAATTGAGTCTGCAGTAGCTGGCCATGAGAAGATTGATCTGGCAATACGTATTAAGGAAGCAGGACCTAATGAGAGAGATTATTTGTTAACAGAGGATTCGATTATTTCGGGTGAGATGGAAATAATCCTAGAGCTTCCAGCAGGTGATAATGAATATACATATATGGAATATAAAATTAATGGGTTTAATTATCAGGTAGGATATTCTCCATCTTATGGTATAACCTTAGATACTAGGGAACTACCTGATGGGTGGAATCAGCTGTTAGTTATTGGGTATAAAGATAGTGATAAACTCGAGGGAGTAAAACAAGTGATTTTTAAGGTGAAGAATAGTAAGAATAAAAAAGATAGGGCAGCTCGGAGGGGGCCTGTATATAAAGTAGAAGGAAAGCCGTCATACAAAAGAGACTATATCCCAGTTCTTATGTATCACGACTTTCAAGATAATATTACAGAAGATCAGGAAAGTGCAGTGGTTCATCCGGCATTATTTGAAAAACAATTACAAATCTTATTAGAAAATAATTATACACCTATTACTTTCAATGACCTGCATTTATATATGAATGGAAAAGGAGGGCTCCCATCAAAACCCATTATTCTAACGGCAGATGATGGCTACCTCAGTAATTATGAAAAAGCTTTTCCAATTTTAAAAAAGTATAATGTGCCAGCAACATTCTTTGTTACATCAAGATATATAGGTGTAGACACATCATCACCCCATTTTACATGGGAACAAGCAAAAGAGATGGAAGAAAGCGGTTTGGTAGATATACAAAGTCATACCCATAGTCATATGCTTTTAAACACACTACCAGATGATGAGATAAGACACCAAGTAGGTGTTTCCTTTGGATTAATTGAACAAAACTTAGGGAAGCGAGATGTAAAAGTATTAGCCTATCCTCAATTTTACTGTAATCGGCATACGAAAGAAATACTTGTTGGGGAAGGTGTTGACCTGCAAATAACAAGATTAGCTAAAAAATATAAGCCAACGACTAAGGCGACTAATATTCAGCGTATCCATGTGGCTAACTATACAAGTCCGGAGGATCTAATTGAGGAAATTAAGAAGCTGACGAAATAAATTGAGAGAAGGCGTTGGGGCATAATCTGGTGCTTCAGATCAACCGCTTGTAGTATAAGAATTTTGTAAAGTACGAATGCTCGGATATGATAAATTTGCTAAAAGCCAAAACTCGCTGCGCTCAGACAGTTGGCTTTTTTAACGCAAATTTATCATATCCTTCGCAAAGTACTTTAGAAAAATTCTTATAAATACTCGCTTGTTGATCTGAAGCGCCAGATTATTGCCAAGCAGCTTCCGGTGAGGTGGGGAGAGCAATGGGGGTTGCCCCAAGGTTTAGAATCCTATATAGTTGAAATAGAAAAGACAGTTAGTATACTTAGATACTCCTTAGTTCATAAGGGTCTGGTATATTAGCTGTCTTTCTATTTTGTCTCCATAGGATAAGGGCGTTGTGGTGATGGCCCTATCTAAGTTGTCAACCTTATCAGGTCCTGTATTTTTTGATAATGCGGATGTCTTGTCCGAAGACGGGTAAGACTTCGTAGCTTCCAAGAATTCGGGAAACAATACGATCTGAGTATTGCTCTTTAAGTTCTTCTAGTGATAGGTTTGTTGAGATGATGGTGGCCTTTTGGTTGAGGACTCTGGTATTGATGGTGTTAAATAGCTCTGGTCCTGTGAAGGAGGTTATAAACTCTGTTCCCAAATCATCAATAATTAAAAGTTCAACGGTTAGTAAGGTGTCTAACATTTCTTTGGAGAATTCCTCCATGTCCTCACGATGAAAGCGGGCAGTTTCAAAAAGTTGAAAAAGTTGGACGGCAGGTAGGTATAAGACAGTTTTACCTTTATCTAAGAGGTCCTTAGCAATACAGTTACATAAAAAAGTTTTACCAAGTCCGGTATTTCCATGGAATAAGATGTTTTGAAAAGACCCATCAAATTTATGAACAAAATGCACACAGAATCGATATAAATTCTGCATATTTTCATGTGGTGAGCGACCAAACTTTTCATCTACTTCTTTTGAATAATACTCAAAATCAAAAGTATCAAAGTTTTCATATTCTAAAATATGTTTTAAGTTGGATTGTTCGTAGGCCACATTAATAAGTGATTGGCTAAGGCAAGTACATTGTTCTGTGCCCATGTACCCAGTATCATTGCACTGATTACAGTCAAAATGCAAGTCTAGATAATCAGCAGGATAGTTATTCATGATTAACAGTTCATGCTTTTGCTTGATAAGGTTTTGGTTTTCTTCTTGGAATTCAACAATTAGCTCAGCAGTATTGACTTTAGGGTTAAAAGCAGCTTTTGCTAATTTAACACCAATAGCAGACATTTTGTCGTCAATTTGAGCAATACGTGGGATAGAGGCGTGTATAAGTTCTTGTCGCTTGGCTTGTTCTTTAGTAGCCTCTAACCTTTTTTTATCGTAAATTTTGATTAATTGTTTGTATTGTTGGTGCTTTGACATCATATATTATTCACCTCCATTAAGTAAACGGTTCATTCGATCATTTTCTAACTTTTCAAGCTCTGTAAAGTCCCAGTCTCTACCTTGCATACTATTAAAAGCCGTTTTTTTAATGAAGGGCTTATTATTAGAGCCACGTCGTGGTGTTTGAATCTGCTTACTAGCAAAGGCATCATCTAATTTTTTAATATCGTCTAAGGAAGTTACATTGTTTTTATGCCATGTCGTAAATATAGAGTCTAAATAATTTAAAGATGGATTCTTTGTTTGGGCCGAGGTTCTGCGGCAACCTTCAAGTATTATTTCCATACTAAACTCATAGGTATTTAGCCATTTACTCATAAACTCTTTTTGAACTTGAGTTATGTTTTGGGTGCCTAGTCCTACTTCAGATAATATTTTAAAATAAAGTTTATCTGTATTGGAACGCATTTTAGCTTGTTCTAAGGTATTAACCCCATCGTTAAGCCAGCCAATTGCAGTTTTTTCAATATAGCGCATACTGGTGTGGCCTTTAGTGGCACAATGATCTAATAAGTACTCAATGAGATTAAGAGGCATATGTAGCCAGTCGTAGAGTCCAAATAATATTTGTTGGTCTGAAGATGAGAGCAATCTACCAATAGATTTTTCGGCCATTTTATAGAGTTCTTGAACTTGTGAATCTTGTAGGTAGATTGAGAGTTCTGAAGGACTGTAGTTAGGCCTAGTTTGCTGAATATAAGTATTGGTTTTAGTTGGCGCCTTGTCTTTTGTTTTTGGATGCTTTTGTGTCACGGAAGCATTTGGGTCAGTAGATTTATTCGGAGGAATAAGACTAAATGAAACTTCAAAATTTTCTTCAGATAAAGCATTGAATGTTAGTATGTTTTGAGATTGCCAATATTCAAGTGATGAAATAACCTCTGATGAGAGCATTGACAGTAAGGCCGCAGTATCTTCTATAGTAAGTCGTTCGGTGCGCTCATAATAGGCTGTAAGCAAATAAAGGTATACTTTTACATAACCACCCATTGCATGAGGCATATAGTCATGTATAAACCAAGATGGAACAGATATAGAAGATGAATGATTGTCAGTAGAAAGTTTTAAGTTAGCCATAAGTACATCTCCTTTAGGTGATTTTATTTAATCCCCAATTTAGAGGAAATTGTTAACAAAGGGTTGTGGATAAGATTGTGGATAGTGTGGATAACTAATTTCCAAGTAGGTCATCAGCAATCATATTAATATTTCCAGCCCCCATGGTAATGATTAAATCTCCGGGAACACAGTGTTCTAATAGATAAGTTGTAATATCATCAAAGTTATCAATATAGATAGCATCTTTCCCCAAATTGTGGATTGATTTTACTAAGTTTTGTGAATGAATATCCCCAGGATCTTTCTCACGTGCTGCATAAATATCAGTAATAATTATTTCATCGGCTAATGACAAAGAATCAGCGAAATCATTCAAAAATATTTTCATACGTGTATAAGTATGAGGTTGAAACACACACCAAACTTTATTGTGTGGACGCTGTTTTGCAACCTCAAGTGTTACTTTAACCTCTGTTGGGTGATGGGCATAATCATCTATGATTGAAATGCCTTTAAGAACACCTTTAACTTCAAATCTTTGATGGGTACCGCCATAAGAATCGAATCCTTCAATCCAGTGTGGCAATTCTATACCGATATAATTAGCAGAGGCGCAGATTGAAAGAGCATTATAAACATTATGCTGGCCAGGTACTTTTAGGGAAATACGCCCTAGGGGATTTCCTTTATAAATAATATCAAAAGATGCAAAAGCATTTTCATCATAAGCAATATTATCAGCATACCATGTATGATGAGGATCTAAGCCGAAAGTTTCTATTTGGCAAAGAAGCCCTTTTGTGAATGAATCTAAATCAGAAATAGAACCATTGATAATTAAAATACCATCCTCGGGTATTTGTTTAGCAAATTTGTAGAAAGACTGTCTAATATGATTAATGTCTTTAAAGTAATCCATATGATCTTCTTCTATATTAAGGATAACACCGACTTTAGGAAAAAAGTTAAGAAAGCTATCACAGTATTCGCACGCTTCTGTAAGGAAGTACTCACTTTGCCCAATGCGAATATTACCAGAAATAGAATCTAGTATCCCACCTACTGTAATTGTAGGGTCAACATCAGCCGCTAATAAGATATTAGATAGCATAGATGTGGTTGTGGTTTTGCCATGGGTTCCTGCAATACAAATGGGGTAATCGTAGTTTTGCATAAGCTGGCCTAAAAAGGCTGCTCTGGTGAGAGATGGAATGTTTTTGTTATGAGTAGCTACTAGCTCAGGATTGTCTGGGGCGATAGCGGCGGTATAGACGACTAAATCAATATCACCAGTTATATTTGCACCACTATGACCACAAAACACAGTTATTCCCAAATCTTGCAAGTGCTGAGTGGGCTTTGTACGGCTCATATCAGATCCGCTAACAGAAAATCCATTAGTGTGCATGATCTGTGCAAGACCGCTCATGCTAATACCACCAATGCCAATAAAATGAATCTTTTGATTTGAATTCTTAAAATCTATATAGAACATAAACATCGTTCCTTCCATTAGGGATTTAAATTTAAGGTAACCTTATTTTATATTATACGATATATAAGGGGATGTAAAGTAGTGTGGGTACATATATTTATGAAATCACTTTAAATTAACCCTAGCAATATGTATAATGTAAGATATAGGTATTTGAAAGGAGATAAGTCATGAAAAAGGTTCAAAAAACTGAGCGTATTGCAGCCATGGTAAATATATTAACTGAAAACCCAAACAAGGTCTTCACATTAACATATTTTAGCGAAATGTTCAGGTGTGTTAAATCTACAATTAGTGAAGATATAGATGGGGTTAAAGAAGTTTTTAAGTCTTATGATTTAGGAACAATTGAGACAATGTCAGGAGCCGCTGGAGGCGTATATTATGATCCGCTTATGACATCAGGACAAATGTTAGAATTTACAAAAGAGCTATGTAAACAGCTTAATGATTCAAGTAGGATTATACCAGGCGGGTATCTTTATACAAATGATTTATTATATTGTCCACAAACATGTTCAAAAATAGGAAATGCCCTTGCAAGTCTCTTTGGAGATTTAGAAATAGATTATGTTATTACTGTAGAAACAAAAGGCATTCCCATTGCAATGATGACAGCACGTGTCTTGAACAAACCAATGGTAGTGGTTCGCAATAAAAGCAAGCTAACAGATGGAACGGTTATTTATATGAACTATATGTCAAGCAGTGGTCATGTTATTAAAACAATGTGTCTTTCTACTAAGGCTGTTAAAAAAGGGTCTAAAGTTTTATTTATTGATGATTTTATGAAAGCTGGGGGGACCGCTAAAGGCATTATAGAATTAATGCAAGAGTTCGAATCAGAAGTAGTAGGCGTAGGAGTACTAATGGCTACCAAGGCACCCGTTGATAAATTGTACCATAGTTATAAGTCTCTATTGCTCTTAAATGAAATAGATGAAAAAGATAAAAAGGTATATATACAAACTGCATTAAGCAACAAAGCATAGAATTGTGAAAATTTCATGTTTTGTTGCTTTTTTTGAAAAACCAATAGCAATTATAGTAAATATATGGTAAAATTAAAGTGTGCTTAAGATTACATGAGTATTTAGACAATATTCTGCAATTTATAAGGAGGGACATATGGCTAATAAAGAAGTTGTTGCGATGTTACTGG
>CAYRAL010000002.1:0-23009 GCA_964422235.1 uncultured Candidatus Epulonipiscium sp.
CTGCCTGAACAGCTAACTCACAAGCCTTTACTATTTCATCTTTAGTTAGTAGGCACGTCTCTAAAATTACTTTAACAACAGTATCTTTATTAGCTTCCTTGGCAGCCTTTACAACGCCTTCTATGTCGTGAAGAATATATTGATGCTTTCCATCTTTCACGGCCCCTATATTAATGACCATATCAACCTCTGTTGCCCCTAGCTCTACTGCTTCTCTAGTCTCATATGCCTTGGCCATAGAGGTCATATTGCCTAACGGAAAACCTACTACTGTGGTAATTCCTACTTCCGTATCTTGTAATAGGTGATAGGCCTGTGGAATATAACATGGATTAATACAAACTGTGGCAAACTGATATCTCTTTGCTTCTTCACAAAGAATTTTCACCTCTTCTTCTGTTGCATTTGCTTTTAAAATTGTGTGGTCAATCATCTTTGTTATTTTACTGTTCATAGTATTCTCCTTTTCCCTTATATTATACATTACTAGTTTTCTTATTTATAGCTCAAAAAGACATTCTATACCCATCTTGTCAAAAAACGCCATCCATTCTTTAGATGGTTTAATATCTGTTACGACAATATCTATAACAGAAAGATCAAATATACTAAACATGTAAAAGGAATTAAATTTAGTATGATCTACGGCTAAAATAACTACTTTCCCCGACTTAACCATAGCTCTTTTTATATCTACTTCTATTTCACTAGATTCCATTATACCTTTTTCCATATCAATACCCTTGCATGATAATATAACTTTGTCTGCATGATAACTTTTTATATTTTGCAGAGTTGTTGAACCAACGAAAGCTAAAGTCTCTCTAACTAATTTTCCACCTAGACCAATCAACTCAATTTCATCGCTCTGTATAACTTCTGTTACAATACCTAAAGAGTTACTAATAACTTTTATGTTTTTTTGGCTACCAATGTTTTTAAGAAACTGTAGAGTTGTGGTACCAGTCCCTATCATAATTATGTCGCCATCTTCAATTAAATCACCAATTATCTGCCCTATAAGTGCCTTACCCTCCATATTTTCCCTTAAACGAATACTCAAAGGCAACTCTTCTTTAGGTTTTTTAGACAAAACTGCTCCACCATACGTACGCTTAAGTTTCCCTTCTTGTTCAAGTTTTTCTAAATCCCTGCGTATGGTTTCTTCAGTTACGCCAAAGTCTTTACTTAGGTCAATAATCTTAACTGATTTTTTAATCTTTATCCGCTCTATAATATTCTGTCTCCGTTCTAATGGTAGCACCTTGTTCCCTACTTTCTCTCTTAACCGCTGAATCTTACAATATGTCCATTAAATTATAACACATCTGCCTTAAGTTTAAAAATAATATGACTAAATGATATGTTTAAAATATTTATTTTTATAATGGCATATTATTTTTTGATTGTCCATATACATTATTATAAATATTATTTTGAGGAGGGATTCTATGTCTAAACCAAGATTTATGGTTTTTAAGTTAAAAGACTTGTGGGTTCCGGTTATTGTAACGATATTTGCTATTATAATGGTTGTATTTTTTGTTTCTAAACTAACAGCCACCAAAGCTACTTTTGTTCCTGACCAAGGCTTTAATGACGGTCTATATGTAGCAGAAATATCATTAGATAATGCGGCGTTTAATGTTGCAATTTCAATCCATAAGAATTCCATTAGGTCTGTAGAGTTACGGAACATGGACGAACAAGCTAAACTTATGTATCCATTATTTGAACCTAGTATTGCCTATATCAACGACCAGGTAACAAAGACCCAGTCGCTTGAAATCGATGAATTTGCCCAGGCGAAAGAAACCACAGCATTTTTAATGAGTGCTGTTAAGGATGCTCTTTCACTGCCTGACGAAACTGTGGATATGCTAGAAGACAATCTCGACATGCCACCTGATAACAATGTAGATGACTACATATTAACTGATCCCATAGATGATGCTATGGATAGTCCTGAAATGTCTGACCAATCATATGTGGATTGGGAAACTGAACTAGATGCTATCCTAATTGATGAAGGGGCTACGGAAATCGATTAGGTCTTTGTGGTGGTCCGCAAAATCTGGGGTGGGATTATCAACCGCTTAGGCATAAGAACTTCTTAAAGTACTAATGCTCAGATAGGCTTAATTTGCTAAAAGCCAAAACTCGCTGCGCTCAGACAGTTGGCTTTTTTAACGCAAATTAAGTCTATCTTTCGCAAAGTACTTTTAAGAAGTTCTTATAAGCCTTTGCTTGTTGATATCCCACCCCAGATTTTGCTATCCATCGGGGCAGCCCGGGGTGTCGTCTTAGGTATAGTTTTGAGCGCATTGGGGCAATAAAAAAGACAGTCTCCTATTTCACACTATATGATGCTAAAGGGATTGTCTTTTTTCATGGGTCAGGACCCATGTAGAGCGCGAAGGACGAGGTAAAATGGGGACAGTTTAGAAACGTGGTGTCATATCTTTTATACATGCCCAGTGTTTGTTAACTGTCCCCTATTTTTACCCGCTCAATGACCTTAGTTATTACCTGGCAAACTGACTGTTGTAGAGCTTGTGGTAGAAGCCACCTTTGGCTAGGAGCTCTTTGTGACTCCCTTGCTCGATGATATTGCCTTTGTCCATGACTAGTATTTCGTCGGCCCCTTGTATGGTGGATAATCTGTGGGCAACAACAAAGCTAGTTCGCCCTTCCATTAGGGTGTCAAAAGCCTCCTGAACATGCTTTTCAGTCATGGTATCAATACTGCTGGTAGCCTCATCTAAAATTAGCATGGGTGGCTGAACTAGCATTATTCTGGCAATACATAAGAGTTGTTTTTGTCCGTGGGAAATATTATTTCCGTCTTCAGATATAATGGTGTCATAGCCTTCTGGGAGCCTTGTGATAAATTCGTGGGCTCTGGCCATTTTGGCTGCTTCCATAATTTCTTCATCTGTAGCATCTGGTTTTCCGTATGCAATATTATCTCTTACACTGGCAGAATATAGCCATGTTTCTTGTAAAACCATTCCGTACATACTCCTTAGGTTGCTTCGTTTTAGCTTGTTAATGTCTATCCCATCTATTTTAATTTTTCCTTCATTTACATCATAAAATCTCATTAGCAAGTTAATAAATGTGGTTTTACCGCAACCTGTAGGCCCCACTATGGCGATTTTGGATCCTGGCTTAACGGATACATTTAAGTTTTGAATTAGTTTTACTTCTGGTTTATATGAAAAAGAAACATTTTCTATGTCAATTTTCCCCCTACATTTTTCCATTACTATGGCATTAGGGTCATCTTGTATTTCATCTGCTTCATCTAAGACTCTAAAGACCCTTTCTGCTGAAGCAATAGCAGACTGCATCTCAGTTATTACCCCTGTAATTTCACTAAAAGGTGTTGTGTACTGATTAGCATAGATTAAAAATGATGATAACTGACCAACAGATAGCCTTCCATCTATGGCACCTATTGCTCCAATTATTCCTACTGCTGCATATACGATTCCGTTAATAAATCTAGCCGCCGGCCTTGTAATAGATGAGTAGAATTGTGCTTCTACTCCTGAACTATAAAGCCTTGCATTAATTTCCTCAAACTGCTCTTGGGCCCTATCTTCAAAGCAAAATGTTTTTACAATTTTTTGGTTACCAATCATTTCTTCAATATAACCACCTAATTCTCCTTGAGTAGCTGATTGTTCTGTAAACAAATGGTGTGATCTTTTTGCAATAAAAGAGGCAACAAAAAAGGATATGGGTGTTAATACGACAACCACAACTGCAATAACCGTATTGATTGATAACATAAAAAACAGTGTTCCTATAATGGTTACAACACCTGTAATGAGCTGTGTAGCACCTTGCAATAATCCATTCGATATAATATCTACATCATTTACAACTCTACTAATAACATCTCCATGGGCTGTGGTATCTATATAATCTAGTGGAACTTTATTTAACTTATTAAATGCAGCTATTCTAATATCTCTGACTGTATGATAAGTAATTTTATTGGTGAATAATGTTAAAATCCATTGAAATATACCACTTAGTACAATCACTAAGCCAAGCATCATTAGTGTTTTTAGTATCCCGCTATAATTAACATTACCTGGCCCTACAATGAAATCCACACCCTGGCCAATTAGTACAGGAGCGACCATCTTAAATACAACACTTGCTATGGCACTAATTAAAGCTCCTATGACATATAACCGATATGGTTTTGTATAATCTAGTAATCTTAAAAGAACCTTTTTACGCATGCTTATTCACCTCTTCTTCCTTAAGCTGTGATAGGCAAATTTCTTTATAGACGTCACTACTGATATTAAGTTGTGCGTGAGTTCCTATTCCTTTTATAATCCCATTATCAAGTACAATAATCTTGTCGGCATCCATTATGCTACTAACCCTTTGGGATACCATAATGACAGTCGTGTCTTGGGTTCGCTCTTTGAGCGCCTTCCTAAGTGCGACGTCTGTTGTAAAATCAAGTGCACTAGCACTGTCATCTAGTATAAGAATATCCGGTTTTCCCACTAAAGCCCTAGCAATGGTTAATCTTTGTTTTTGACCACCTGAGAGGTTTTTACCACCTTGCCTTATCATGGTATGGCCCTTTTTGGCTAAGCCATCTACAAACTCCCATGCTTGAGCAATATCTAATGCACGCTTTATATCTTCATCTGTCGCATCCTGATCACCCCAGCGGATATTATCATCTACTGTTCCACTAAAAAGAACTGCTCTTTGAGGAACAAGGCCTATTTTACGCCTTAGATCGTTGAGCCTATAATTTTTAACATTTTTCCCATCAACCAATACATCCCCCTTTGATACGTCGTAAAGGCGAGGGATTAGATTAATAATAGTCGATTTTCCAGATCCTGTAGCACCAATAATTCCTACAGTTTCTCCTTTTCTTATTTTTATATTAATATCTTGAATAGCATATTTAGAAGTATCCCCATAGGCAAATGCTACATTCTTAAATTCAATTTTGGGTAACCCTATATTTTCTGATATTGCATTGTTCGTTTTATGGCTGCTTACGATGGTAGATTTTACATCTAACACTTCATTCACCCTTGCAGCTGAGGCTGCTGCTCTTGTAAAAAGAACAACTAAGTTAGCAATAATAACTAAAGCTAGGAGTATCTGTGACATGTAATTTATATAGGCAATTACTTGTCCTTGTGTCATGCCACCAACATCCACACGTATACCGCCATACCAAATAATTGCTACAATAGCCAGGTTTATAGTTGCATAAGTTAAGGGGTTTAAAAGTGCACTAATCCTCCCTACCTTAATTGCAGTATTGGTATGATCACTACTGGCTTCATAGAATCTATCCTTTTCCATTTCTTGTTTTGAAAAGGCCCTTATCACTCTGCTTCCACCTAGATTTTCTCTTGTTATAAGTGATATTTTATCTAGCTTCTGTTGAATAATATGAAAAAAGGGCACTGATCGGCTCATTATAAGATATAAAATCAATAAAATAACTGGTGTTGTTATGATAAATATAATCGATAATTTAAGGTCTAAAATCATAGCCATAACAACAGAACCGATAACTAAAAATGGCGCCCTAATAACTAACCTAATAAACATGGCTATGGCAAGTTGCAACTGATTGACGTCATTGCTTATACGTGTTATTAGGGAAGGTGTTCCAAATCGATCAACTTCTGCATGGGAAAAGGTATTAATATGCCTAAAGACAGCATTTCTAATAACTGTTCCACCTCCTTGAGATGCAATGGCTGCGTAGCGTTGACAAGTTAAAGAGCAAGCAAAGCCTACTACTCCTAGTAAAAGCATGATAGCTCCCATTTTTAAAACATAAGATGGATCCGAATTTTTAACACCCACATCAATAATTTTAACCATCACTAAGGGGACAATCAGTTCCAAAATTGCCTCAATTAGCTTAAACAGTGGTCCAAGAATTATTTCTTTTCTAAAATCTTTTAAATAACCTATAAGTTTTAACATTTAATCATCCTATCTCTATTCTATTCCTTCCAGATTCTTTGGCTTTATACATAGCCTTATCTACTCGCTCTAGAATGCTCTTTCTATCATCATCCTCTTTAAGCTCTACTAAGCCTAAACTAATGGTTATAGATGGCATGCCATCCAAAGGGTATCTTTCAATATCTTTCCGAACTCTCTCGGCTAAATGCCAAGCACTGTCTCTGCTTGTATCTGGCAAAAGAATCACGAATTCTTCTCCTCCTATGCGAGCTAAAACATCATAATTCCGTATGTTTCTTTGTACAACTGTTACAACTTCTTTCAGTACATAGTCCCCTTTAGCATGACCGTAGGTATCATTAACTTTTTTGAAAAAATCAATGTCTAACATCATTAGGCTAAATACTTTATCCTTTCTTTTTCCCCTTGATATCTCATGTTGGATATATTCATTAAAGTATCTTCTATTATAAGCTCCCGTTAATGGATCATGTATGGCCGAAAGTTTAAGGTCATCATAAATTTGTTTTTTAAATATAAACATTATGATTGCAATAGCTAATAAGTTTATACTAAAACTAAGTGTAAAGAATTTAAAATATAAAGCTCTTTTTTCCGTAATCTTTTGAGCTCTATAAACAGCATTGTTAGATAGAGTCCACATCTCTTCACTCTTAATAATAACCTTATTTTTCATTATTTTACTTGGATTATGATGATACTGGTCTAAGAGTAGTTCTAATTCTACCCAATCCTCTTTAATATTATTTATATCCCTCACAAGACCTAGATCATTCGTATTCATCATAAAGGGATTATTTATATATGAGTTGATTAAATTCTCTACAATTTTTCTTTTATTACTATATTTATTATCTACTAGTTCTAATTTAACGACTCTTTGAACTTGACCCCTTATTTTACCTAATTCATTAATCACGTGTCCATCATCTTTTATTAATTTAAAGAACTGGCCATATATAATTATCTGGATAACAATCAAAACCATTAGGATACTCCCTACAATAAATAATCCTGTTGTTTTGTTTTTCATATGACTCCCCCTAAGAAGCGCTGCATAATAGAATGTATGTCCCTAATTATACAATATAATGCTATTGATAACTAGGGTTTGTTATATATAGCCATAATCAAATGTAATTACTTTCTCTGGCTTTATTGGCCTTAATCTATACCCTCAGCTTTACTTCCCCCTCATTGTTTTGTATAATATAGTAATCAAATTTAGAGGTGTGAGCTATGAATAACTATGAACAATCCAAAATTGAGGAAACTCATTATTTAAATAAGACACTAGATTTTATTAAGAAAGAACTAGATAAGGATCTATACAATATTAAAGATAGAAGAAGTAATTTAATTGCCTCCCGTAAGGAAATGTGGGAAAATGGCCCAAAATCTGCTGATGATTTTGATAAAATTCCAGAACTTAATAATTATCTTGCCGAGGTAACTTACCAAACACAAAACTACGAACGTGTATCTGAGAGAATTAAAAAATACACCACTATGCTTGATACACCTTATTTCGGAAGGTTTGACTTTAAGGAAGATGGTTATGATGATATAGAAAAGATTTATATTGGTTTACACAACTTAATGGATATGTCCGATACTTCCATTTTAGTTTACGATTGGCGCTCTCCTATTGCCAGTATGTACTATCAGTGTGAGCTTGGTCGTGGTTCTTATTCTTCACCAGTGGGAACCTTATCAGGTGATTTGTCTTTAAAGAGACAATATAGTATTGAAAAAGGAGCGTTAAAATACTTTTTTGATAGTAGTATTCAGATTAAGGACGAGATATTGCAACAGGTTCTCAGTAAAAATACGTCTCCAAAAATGAGGCATATTGTTGAAACAATACAAAAGGAACAAGATCTTATTATAAGAGATACCCATAGCCAACTCCTCATTGTTCAGGGCGTTGCTGGTAGTGGTAAAACATCTATTGCCTTACACCGAATTGCTTTTTTGCTTTATGAAGGCATGGATTCCAAGCTATTTTCTAATAATATTATGATCATCTCTCCTAACACGGTTTTTAGTGACTATATTTCTAATGTTTTACCTTCTCTAGGAGAGGAAAACGTAGAGCAAACCACATTAGATGATATAACAATTGATCTCTTAGGAAGTCGCCTTACTATTGAAAAACGAAGTCAAATGCTTGAATCTTTAGTAAGATTGCATAAGCATCAAGACTTAAGTATAAAAACACAGCGACTAGCATTTAAAGGATCCCTTGTATTTAAACAAATTATAGATCGTTTTATACAGCACTATATACGACGTTTAATCCCTTTTGAAGATATTTATTATGATGGTCAAATTATTAAGACAAAACAAGAGCTTAAAAACCAATTGTTAAAGGACAATTCTAAATTGCCAATTGCTAGAAAATTAAATAGAATAGAAAATATCCTAATTCGAAATATAGAAGATTTAAAAGCAGGCAGGTTGGGTAAAATTCAAAATATTATTATGCAAAATGGCAATCATGTTTTTGATATAGAGGATTATAGTAATATGCTTGCCTCTAAAGAGATTCAAAGCAATAAAAAACAAATTAGACAGTTTACAAAAATAGATTATTTCAGCCTCTATAAACTTTTATTTCAAGATCCTAGACTTTTTCTTAGTTTAGCCAAAAATCTAGATCTTCCAGATAATATAGAAGATATGATTACAGAAACCCAAAAGGAACTTAGAATGGGATATATTAGCTATGAAGACTGTGCTGGACTCTTATATCTAAAACTAAAACTTGAAGGCACTGACAGTTATTCGGTTATTAGACATTTAGTCATTGATGAGGCACAAGATTACTACCCACTGCAATATGAAATCTTTAGGCTAATGTTCGGTCACGCTAGTTTTACAGTATTAGGTGACTTTAATCAAACTTTAGAAAAACATGGTAGAGAGTCTATATACACAGATATCTCAAATGTCCTTAATAAAGAAAAGGCTGTTAAGCTTTCATTAAATAAAGGCTATCGTTCTTCCTATGAAATAAGTTTATTTTCGCAAAAAGTCATTGGTAATCACAATAAGGACTCCTTATCTTTTGTTAGGCACGGTGCCCAGCCTAGAATCCTTCAAGGCCAAAACCTAGATGACCTACATAAACTGATGGCTCAAGATATTAAGAAGTATCATAAACAAGGCTATGAATCTATTGCTGTTATATGTAAAACAGAAAGGGAATCTATAAAATTACAAAAAAACTTGCAAACATATATTCACAGTGATGTAAAGACTCTAGTTGTCCCTGCTTATATGGCAAAAGGATTAGAGTTTGATGCTGTTTTAGTCTACAATGTATCAAAAAGCAATTATTCTAGTTCCCTTGATAAAAAATTACTCTATATTGCCTGTACAAGAGCACTACATGAACTTTCTTTATATTATGTTGGAGCAAAAAGCAACTATTTAAATTTTAATATCTAGTTATTACAAGTCTATTTTCATGGAATCCTGTAAATACTAATGGTATCTCAATGAAAGTAGGTGCTTATATGCAGCAAGTGTTATCATCTAAAGAACTTTATATGCACTTAAATAATTTTCGCCAAACATTAGCAGGATTTGACTACTCTAATGTTGGAAATATAAGATTTATAAATTTAGAATCTGTTTTTGCTTATATGGAAACTGTAGAAAATAATCCTTTTAAAAGGCAATATACTGAGTTAGAAGAAATATTAGATATTCTACAACCCTATTTACCATTTTTATCTTCCCAACGAGCAAAGGATTTTTTAATTCATATTTCTACTGTTACAGATGATGAGGAAGTTGAAGATTTAAAACTAGAATATACCCAAAAGCTCAGAATGGATTTTATTAATACGACGCGTAAAATAACGCAGGAGGCAGATTGGAAATTAATTATGAATATATGTCAGCAAATTAGATCTAGAAAAGAAGAAACTTATTTGCACTAATGGTGTTTTTACTATACAATTAGTATAATAAAGATTATATTTTTTAGGAGGTATTTTGTGTTACAGTCAACTAATGATTTAACCGTAAACAAACTAGTTGTATTATATTTGCTCGCAAAAGTCAAAATGCCTCTATCTCTTTCACAGCTTACTCAAATAATTTTAGAAAGGGCCTATACAGACTATTTCTCATTACAGCAATATTTAAATGAAATGGTTGAGGCAGGATTTGTCATTCAAGAAAGAGAATCTCACGTATCTTGGTTTTCTATTACTGATAAAGGACTAGAAACATTAGGCTTTTTTGAATCTAGAATTTCACTTAGTACCCGCGAAGAGTTAGATAGCTTTATTGAGCATAATTGGCGTACACTTCGTAATGAAATGGAAGTTACTGCTGAGTATTCAACACAAAAGGATAATGAGTACATTGTTCACTGCCAAGTTAATGAAAATGATTCTATTCTCATAGAACTCAAGGTAAATGTGGCTTCTAAAAAACAGGCCAACGAACTGTGTAAAAACTGGCGCAATAATGCCACCACCTTATACGGCGAGATTTTAGGTTTGTTAGCAAAACAATAACCCTTATTGCATAGTTATGCAATAAGGGTTATTGTTTTGCTATAATCGGGGTGACAGGACTTGAACCTGCGGCTTCTTGGTCCCAAACCAAGCGCTCTAGCCAAACTGAGCTACACCCCGATATATGGAGCGCGAAACGGGATTCGAACCCGCGACCCTCGCCTTGGCAAGGCGATGCTCTACCACTGAGCCATTCGCGCATATTCGCCATGAGAATTTACTTCTCACAACGAATTTAATAATACCATATAGCCATATTTTTGTCAATCTTTTTTATGGAACTCTTTCATTTCTTCTTCTAGTCTTTGTTTGTTAAATGCCTTATTATATTCATCCTCTTCAAATATCATTGCCATCTCTTCTAATGTGGCTGATATGTCTATATTCTTTAAATCCATAGATTCTAAGTCTTCTAATATGGTATTATATTCCTCAATATCCCCTTCTTTAGTAAGAGGCTTTAGCATTTCTTCATCTAAAATAGATAAATCAAGTTTTCCATCCTTTAAGTAAATATCCTTTTCTTTATTTGTAGACATCCTCAAATGCCTCCCAAATTTCTTCTCTTCCTTGTTTGGTTTGGGCTGAGAAGGGTATTATGATATCATTTTCTCTCATATTTAATCCTTTTTTAATCATAGAAATATGTTTTTGTATTTGACTTCTGTTAATTTTATCAGCCTTTGTAGCAATTACAATTACCTTTTCATGATAATGATGAATCCAATCATACATCATTATGTCGTTTTCACCTGGAGCATGTCTTATATCAACCAAAAGAACAACTTGAACAATTTGCCTTCTATTGATTAAATAGTCTTCTATTAGTTTTCCCCACTGTTCTCTTCTAGTTTTAGCTACTTTGGCATACCCATAACCTGGTAAGTCTACAAATAATACTTCCTCTTCTACATTATAGAAGTTTATTGTTTGAGTTTTTCCTGGTTGCCCACTAGTTCTTGCAAGTGCCCTTCTACTTATTAAAACATTTAAAAGTGATGACTTGCCCACATTAGATTTGCCTGCAAAGGCTATCTCTGGTAATCCCTTATCTGGAAACTGGGATACCTTTCCTGCTGTCATTTCTAAACGTACTTCATTAACAATCATATTTGCCTCCCTATTTAGTTAAGCAAAAATATGTTCTAACACTGTAGTCATATCTTTTGCATATACGATCTCAATTCCTTCAATTACGTTTTTTTCTAGCTCTGTAACATCCTTTTCGTTTTCGTAAGGTACAATCACTTTCATGATTCCAGCTCTTTTTGCTGCAAGGATTTTTTCCCTGAGCCCTCCAATAGGAAGCACCCTACCTCTTAGGGTTATTTCTCCTGTCATTGCAATATCATTACGAATAGGCTTTTGCAGTAAATCTGAAATCATAGCTGATGCCATGGTGATACCGGCTGATGGGCCATCTTTAGGAACGGCTCCTTCTGGAATGTGAATATGAATATCTGTCTTCTTATAAAATTCAGCATCTACACCAAGTTCTGACGCCTGGGAGCGTATATAACTTATAGCTGCCTTAGCTGACTCCTTCATAATATCTCCTAGTTGCCCTGTAAGCTGTAATTTGCCCGTACCCTTCATTGTGTTAACCTCAACTGACAATGTATCACCACCAACTGATGTCCAGGCTAAGCCCCTTACAACACCTATCTGTGGCTCCATGTTTTTACCTTCATAGTGATATCTAGGGATTCCTAATAGTTCTTCTATATTTTTCTTATTTGCCGTAAATGTTTTTCTTTTTGTTTCAATTAACTTTTTGGCAACTTTTCTACAAAGAGAAGCTATAATGCGTTCAAGTCTTCTTACACCTGACTCTTTCGTATATCCTTGTATAATAATTTGCAAGATCTCTTCATTAATCTTAAGTTGGGCATTTTTCATTCCATGTTTTTTTAATTGTTTTGGTATGAGATAGTGTTTAGCAATTTCTACTTTTTCAGGCTCAGTATAACTATTAACCTCAATAATTTCCATGCGGTCTAACAAAGGTCTTGGAATATTATTGATACTATTTGCAGTTGCAATAAAAAGAACTTTAGATAAATCTACGGGAACCTCTAGGTAATGATCACGAAATGCGTGATTTTGCTCACTATCTAATACTTCTAGAAGTGCTGCAGACGGATCCCCCCTAAAGTCATTGCTCATTTTATCGATTTCATCTAATAGCATCAGTGGGTTATTAGATCCCGCTTGAATAAGTGACTGTATAAATCTACCTGGCATAGAGCCAATATATGTCCTACGGTGCCCCCTAATTTCAGCCTCATCCCTAACCCCACCTAATGATAACCTAACATAGTTACGTCCTGTTGCCCTAGCAATAGAACTACCTATAGATGTCTTACCAACACCCGGCGGTCCAATTAAACACAAGATCGGACTAGTCACTTGTGGCGCTAGAACACGTACTGCTAAATATTCTAAAATACGTTCCTTAATCTTAGTTAAGCCATAATGATCTTCATTTAAGATTTTCTCAGCTTTTTTCATATTACCATTTTCTTTAGTCGATGCTTCCCATGGTAATTCTAGTACAGTGTCAATATATGTACGAATAACACCACTCTCTGGTGAAGCCGGAGAAACCTTGAGTAACCGATCTAGCTCTTTGTCTAACTTTTTACGAATGTCTTCAGGTGGGGCAATTTTATCAAGGCGTTCCCTATATACGCCTATCTCAGCCTTAATACCATCTTTCTCTCCTAGTTCATCTTGAATGATTTTAAGCTGTTCTCTTAGATAAAATTCCTTTTGACTTTTATCTATATTTTTTCGCACTTTACTGGTAATCTCTTTTTGAATTGAAAGGATTTCTACTTCTGCTTGGAGAATTTCAATTGTCTTATACAATCTCTCATCTTGGTCTAAAATCCCTAATATTAACTGCTTTTGCCCAACATCCAGTGGTATATTAGCAATCATAAGGTCAGCCATAGAACCTGGTGATTCAATAGAGAGTATGTTATAAATCATCTCTGTTGTTACCCTAGAGTTCAGTTTAGAATATTCCTCAAATAACTCACTAGCCGTCCTAAGTAGTGCACTAGTTGATTTAGAAGGCTCTCCCTCTTCTTCTGTGTAGACATCAGCTTGCACTAGAAAGTAATCTTCTACATCTTCATAAGAAATAATTCTGGCCCTATTTTCACCTTCTACTAAAATCCTAACTGTGGATTCTGATAGTTTAATGACTTGTTTAATAGTGGCAATGGTACCAAAATCATATAAATCCTCTGGTCCTGGTTGATCTGTTTTAGCATCTTTTTGGGATACTAATAGTATTTTTTCATCATCAATCATGGCTTTTTCAATTGCTTGTATTGAGTTTTTTCTTCCAACATCAAAATGTATAATCATATTTGGAAATACTGTAATCCCTCTAGTCGCTAACATTGGGATTTGTATTTGTTTGTTGTTTATCATCTTCCACCTCTTGATATCTTTCTATATCTAGTTTATATATCTTTTTTCTTCTGTTCCTTATATTCTACAACATTATGCCTTCTATTAAAAGTATAACTAGATATTTAGAACGAATATAATGTAAAAAGCTGCCTTTTGCTTAGGCAGCTTTTAAGCATTGAGCAGTTCTTGAGCTGTTAGTCGTATGTTTTTGATTTCTTCTTCAAATACATGTTTTATGACTTCTTCTACATTAGAAACTGGAATAATCTCTATACCCATATCACTAAAGGTAGATTGGTTATTATCCATGGGTATAAGCACTTTCTTGACTCCTGCTGCCTTAGCCGCCTTAATCTTAGCATATACACCACCTACAGGGTAAACATTGCCAAGTATACTAACTTCCCCTGTCATAGCTATTTGACTCGAAATAGGCTTCCCAAAAATTGCAGAATATAGGGCCGTAAAAATAGCAATCCCTGCTGAAGGCCCATCTACTGGGCTACCTCCCGGATAATTAATATGAATATTATAATGCTTATAATTAATGCCTACTAGCCTTTCAATAAGCGTCAATGCATTATCCACAGAAGCTCTGGCTGAACTTCTACGTTTTCTACTTGCACTATTATTACGAATCTCCTCTTCTTCTATAATTCCCGTAATGGTTAACTTACCTTCCTTAGTTAGTACTAATTCTGCCGTTACTTCTATTGCTAAAAGTGATCCAGTACGGATTCCCTGTACTGCAAGGCCGTTAACAACTCCTACCCTAGTTCCCGGGACTATCTTCTGGCTGAGAAGTGGTGAATATTGACCTGTTTCAATAACCCATTCCATGTCTTTAAGTGTAATGTTTTGTCTATTATCTAAGTTTGCTATACTGCCTGCTGTTTGAATCATATTCACTGCATCTCTTCCATTATTAGCGTAATTGGATACCATTTCAATAACAGTATTTTCATATGCAACTGCGGCTTTTTTCGCTGCATTAGTAGCAATCTTTCTTATGTCTTCCCTGCCTAAAGAGTCAAAGAATATTTCCATACATCTGGAGCGTAGTGCCGGGGTTATATCTGTAGGGTTACAAGTCGTAGCGCCTACCAACCTAAAATCTGCTGGTAATCCGTTTTCAAAAATATCATGAATGTAATTAGGAATATTCTTATCTTCTGATGAGTAATAGGAACTTTCTAGAAAAACTTTTCGATCTTCTAACACTTTAAGAAGTTTATTCATTTGGTTAGGGTGAAGTTCGCCTATTTCGTCAACAAATAATATCCCTCCATGGGCCTTTGTAACTGCACCCATCTTAGGCTGTGGAATCCCTGCACTCCCATAAGCACCTGCTCCCTGATAGATAGGGTCATGAACTGAACCAATCAGTGGATCCGCAACCCCTCTTTCATCAAATCTAAGGGTAGTTGCGTCGATTTCTACGAATTTTGCTTGGGCTTTAAAAGGAGAACTGCATCTACTCTTAGCAACATCTAGTGCAATCCTAGCTGCTGCTGTTTTACCAATGCCAGGCCCTCCATATATAATGACATGCTGTGGATTAGGGCCACACAGGGCCGCTCTAAGGGCTAGTAAGCCTCGATCTTGTCCTATAATCTCTTCAAATGAAGTAGGTCTTGTGGATTCCGAAAGAGGTGTTGTTAAAAATACTCTTCTCATATTCCTTAGTTTTTGTTGCTCTTTTGTATTATCTATTGCAATAGCTTTTTTAACTTTCTTTTTTCCTTTCAAGGATGTCATAAAATACACGATCATAACAATACTACAAAATAAGGGTATCCCCTTAAATAAGATATTACTTATTATCTCCATTCCTAGCCTCCTTATAATTTCCTTAAATCTCTCTTATAAGTATTGCCTTTTTTTCAGATTTTATAAGGGTAGAATAAAATAAACCCCTAACATCTGTTAGAGGTTTATTTTATATAAATTGTACTAAGCTGTTTCTATATCACGCTTAGCTTTCTTTTTTCTTTTTTTAGGAATTGGTTGCTTGTTTTCATTGATAATTATCTGTGGTTCGGCATTACCTAACACAACGTCTTTGGTAATAATAACTCTTTCAACGTTAGGTGTTGATGGAATATCATACATAATCTCACGCATCTGAGACTCTATAATAGACCTTAATCCCCTGGCACCTGTGTCTAACTCAATAGCCATCTTAGCCACTTGTCTAATGGCATCGTCTTCAAATTCAAGAATGACATCATCCATCTCAAAAAGCCTTGTGTATTGCTTTGCAAGGGCATTTTTAGGTAATGTTAAGATTTCTGAGAGTGCATCTTCATCTAAGCTAGTTAAAGAAACCACTACTGGTACACGTCCTATAAATTCTGGAATTAAACCAAATTTCAAAAGATCTTTTGGCGTTAATTCTTCTAAGAGTTTGCTAATGTCTTTTTCTTGTTTAGTTTGTATTTCAGCTCCAAAGCCCATTGTGTTTTTGCCAATACGATTTTCGATTATTCTCTCTATACCACCAAAAGCCCCAGCACATATAAATAATATATTAGTCGTATCTAATTGAATAAATTCTTGGTGTGGATGCTTACGTCCACCTTGTGGTGGTACTGATGCAACTGTACCTTCTATCATTTTCAGAAGTGCTTGCTGCACACCTTCTCCACTGACATCTCTTGTTATGGAAGGATTCTCTGACTTGCGTGCAATCTTATCAATCTCATCAATATATATAATTCCCATTTCTGCTCTTTCAACATCGTAGTCAGCAGCTTGTAATAATTTCAATAGTATATTCTCAACATCTTCTCCTACATATCCCGCTTCTGTTAAAGAAGTTGCATCTGAGATTGCAAAAGGCACATTTAGAACTCTAGCTAATGTTTGTGCAAGTAAGGTTTTACCTGAACCTGTTGGTCCTAACATTAAAACGTTGCTTTTTTGCAGCTCTACATCATCATAAGATTCTCCTGAATAAATTCTCTTATAGTGATTATAAACTGCCACCGCTAATGCCTTCTTTGCATCGTGCTGACCTATAACATATTCATCTAGTATATCTTTGATTTCCTTTGGTGTAGGAAGCTCTGATATTTCTGTGTAACTTAACATTTCCTCAAATTCATCTTCGATTATTTCAGAGCAAAGTTCAATACACTCATCACAAATATATACATTAGGACCTGAAACTAGTCTACGCACCTGCTCTTGTCCTTTTCCACAAAATGAACATTTTAATTGTTTTGTTTCATCAAATTTCGAAGCCATCGTAACACCTCTGTTTCTTGAATTTTCTATTTCCTGATTTCAATTACTTGATCAATAATGCCATAAGCCTTACCTTCTATAGCACTCATAAAGAAATCTCTCTCTACATCTTTTTCGATTTTCTTAAGAGGTTGACCTGTGTTCTCACTAAGCATTTCATTCATACGCTTTTTAGTCTTTATAATATGCTCTGCATGAATTTGAATATCAGTTGCCTGACCCCTGGTGCCACCTAATGGTTGGTGAATCATTATTTCTGCGTTAGGTAGGGCAAGACGTTTTCCTTTTGTTCCACCTGCTAATAAGAATGCGCCCATACTTGCTGCCATTCCCATACAAATGGTAGATACATCTGGTTTAATGTATTGCATGGTATCGTAGATTGCCATCCCATCAACAATTGAGCCACCTGGACTATTAATATAAAGGCTTATATCCTTATCAGGATCATCGGCTTCTAAAAATAATAGTTGAGCTACAATTAGGTTTGCAGTCACATGATTTACTTCATCGCCTAATAATATAATTCTATCTTTAAGCAATCTTGAGTATATGTCATAGGATCTCTCCCCACGATTGGTTTGTTCTACTACAACTGGTACTAAAGCCATATTGTATACCTCCTATAATTATTCTGTTACTACGGCACTATCTACTATTAGCTTTACTGCTTTAGATACTTTAAGATCATCTTTGATCATATCATTCTCACTTGCTCCAATAGTCTTTTTGATATCTTCTGCCTTCATATTAAATCGTTCTGCCATACTTGTTATCTCTTCGTCTACTTCTTCATCGGTAACTGGCATATCTTCTACTTTAGCGATTGCTTCTAATACAAGACGAGATTCTAATTGTGTTTTAGCGTCATTGGTAAAGTTCTCTCTAAGCGCATCTACTGTTTGCCCCGTGTATTGTAAATAAGTTTCCATGTTGAGTCCTTGTTGCCCCATCCTATTAGCAAAATCATTCATATTACGATCAACTTGCTCATTGATCATTGCTTCTGGAACTTCTATTGTTGCATTTTCAACGATTTTTTGAATGACTGCATTTTCTATTTCTGAAGTTCTCGCTGTTTGCTTTTGTTCTAACAGTTTTGCCTTAATATCTTCTTTATATTCATCTAATGTTTCAAAATCTGAAACATCAGCTGCAAAATCATCATTAAGCTCTGGTAATTCTTTAATGCTAATCCCCTTAATTGCTACTTTAAACATAGCTGCTTTGCCTGCTAATTCTTCTGCTTGGTATTCTTCTGGAAAATCAACATTTACTTCTACGTCTTCTCCAATACTCTTACCAAGCAATTGGTCTTCAAAGTTTCCAATAAAAGAACCTGATCCTATTACAAGTTCATGATCTTCATCTTTACCACCTGGGAAGGCCTCTCCATCTATAAATCCTTCAAAGTCTATTGTAACCTTATCTTGTGGCTGAACAGCACGATCAGTAATGGTAATTTCCCTGGCATTTTTCTCTTGCTCTGCTGCAATTTGTCCAAGTATCTCTTCTTCAGTCACTTCTGCGGCTGCAACCTTTACTTCGACTCCTTTATAGTCACCAAGTGTTACTTCTGGTTTAGCTGTTACAGTAACCTCAAATACAAAAGGTTTTCCCTTTTCTACGGATATAATATCAAAGTTATTATTAAAATCAACTCTTGCAGCTATATCAATATTATTTTCTTTTATAACTTCATCAAGAACATCTGGCACAATAAAGTTAATTGCGTCATCATAGAAGATTTCTGGTCCATATGTTTTTTCGATTAAAGCACGTGGTGCCTTTCCTTTTCTAAATCCTTGCATAGCAACTTGGCCCTTTATTTTATGGTATGCTTTTTGCATTCCCTCCTCGAACTTTGCTGCCGGTACCTCTACTGTTAGCTTAACTAAGCTATTTTCTAGTGTTTCTACTTTTGTATTCATTAAATATATCCTCCTTGAGTATTTATTATATATTCGTTATTTGCAATTTATAATTGATATTTCCCTTGCATAATAAGACATTTTCGCATTCAATAATTATATCATGTTTTAACGTGAAAGCCAATGAATAAACGTATCTTTTTATAATTTTCGATTTTTCTACCAACTATTGCATATGCTTTTTAAATTCCCCTTTGATATAATCATATGATAGTAGCATCATACTGCTAAAATTACCGAAAGGACGATCACAATGAATAACTTTAACCCTCCTGCTTTACCCTGTGTACCCTTTTCTAAGGTTTATACAAACAATATCGAATCACGAATTAAGGAAATTGATATTTTCCTAAAGGCTACCCCACCCCCTTATAAACTTGAGGACGTAAGCAACTTATTACATATTGACTTGGATGATCTTATTTTTATTATAGAAAACAAAAATATTACTAGCCTTAATATAATATCCTTTTTTACCATTGTTCAAACTTCCTCAAACTATATTTGCCAACTCATTCAAAGAGAATGGAAGTATAGCCGTATCAAATATTATACACCTGAGATCATCTCCTATATTTATGACTTAAATCCAGATAAAGTCCGCCTTGCCTTTAAGCAATCTGGATTATCCTATGTAGACTCAAATAATATCAAAGAACTTTTTCAGTACATAGATGTGCCTGTTATGAATTTGTAAATATATGTATATGGTACTATAAGTTCTTATACTTTACAATGATTATTTACAAATTATTTACTTTTATGGATTGTAATCTCCATAAAGGCCCACTAAAATGCCCTATTAGACATAACTAAAGGGCGTTTTACCTCACCATGCTAAAGTGGGGACTGTCCCCAAAAAGCCCCGTAGAATCTTCTACGGGGCTTTTTGGGCTTCTTAGCGTAATTCTTCTGCCCTATGACAGGCTACGAAGTGCTTCTCATCAAGTTCGCGCCACTCTGGCTCTTCATCGCTACATCTTTGTATTGCATAGGGGCACCTATCTACAAACCGACATCCTTTTGGAGGATTGATTGGACTTGGTACATCCCCTTCTAGTTTGATTATCTTTTTCTTCCTTTGTGCTTCAGGATCTGGGATTGGAATAGCAGATAAGAGGGCTTTAGTATAGGGATGAAGTGGATTGTCATATAAATCCTCACTAGATGCAAGTTCCATCATTTTACCTAGGTACATAACGCCAACACGATCTGAAATATAGCGAACCATCGATAGATCATGAGCTATAAACAAGTATGTTAAGCCTAATTTATCTTGTAATTCTTTAAGTAGGTTAACAACTTGAGCTTGTATCGATACGTCTAGTGCTGATATTGGCTCGTCACAGATAATAAACTCTGGACTAAGTGCTAGTGCTCTAGCAATACCTATTCTTTGACGCTGTCCACCAGAGAACTCGTGGGGGAACCTCATGGCGTGCTCATTACCAAGGCCTACAAGTTCTAGTAACTCCACTACTTTATCATGACGTTCTTGTCTGCTTTTGCATATACCATGAATATCTAATGGCTCAGCGACTATATCTTCTACATTCATTTTTGGGTTCAAACACGCATAAGGATCTTGAAAAATCATTTGGAAGTTCTTCCTAATGGTTTGCATTTCTTTTTTTGATAAACTGTAAACATTTTGATCTTTAAAGAGGAGTTTGCCATCTGTCGGCTCATAGAGACGCATAATGGTTCTACCTGCTGTCGATTTCCCACAACCTGATTCTCCTACAAGCCCAAAAGTTTCACCTGGATAGATATCAAAACTGATACCATCGACAGCTTTTAACATCCCGTCTCCTACATTAAAATGTTTCTTTATATTTTGTACTGATATTAATGGCTTTTGGCCCATACTACTCCTCCTTTCCTTCTTTTGATGCTTTTGCCATTGGGTGGTTTAACCAGCAACGACTTTCATGAGTATCACTATGTGTCATAGCATCTGGCATATGATCTTTACATATTTTAAGTGACTCAGTACATCTGTCAAAAAACGGACACCCGATTGGTGGTGCATATAAATCCGGTGGTGTTCCTTCGATAGATTGTAGCGGCTCATCCTTTGTCATGTTTGGTCTAGGAACAGATTCGAGTAATCTTCTTGTATAGGGATGTTTTGGACTGTTAAAGATTTCATCTGTTGTACCTGTCTCTATAATTTGTCCTGCATACATAACCACTACTCTATCACTTGTATCTGCAACAACCCCAAGGTCGTGAGTAATCAATATTATAGACATTTCTTTTTTATCTTGTAATTCTTTCATCAGGTCTAATATTTGAGCCTGAACTGTAACATCTAGAGCAGTTGTTGGCTCATCTGCAATCAGTAGTTCTGGATCAGATACCATTGCCAGAGCTATCATTACCCTTTGTCTCATTCCACCTGAAAACTCATGTGGGTATTGCTTGATTCGTTTTTCTGGTTGAGGTACGGATACAAGCTCTAACATCTCAATAGCCTTTTTATTGGCCTCTGCTTGACTCATTTTTGTATTTTTTCTAAGGCCTTCAATAATTTGATCTCCAACACGCATAGTAGGATTCAATGATGTCATTGGATCTTGGAATACCATAGCGATTTGTTTTCCTCTAATTTCTCGCATTTCTTGGTCAGTTTTGGCTAAAAGGTTTTCTCCTTTAAAAATGATTTCTCCACCTTTATAGAAAGCTGGTGGAACTTGCAAAAGTTGCATAATGGCATTTGCCGTTACACTCTTACCACAACCTGATTCTCCAACAACTGCTACTGTTTCTTTTTTACCAACATTAAAGCTTACGCCTCTTACTGCTTCTACTTCTCCAAAAAATGTTTGAAATGATATTTTTAGGTCTTTTATTTCTAATACCTTTTCCATTTTCCCACCTCCTACTTTCGTAATCTTGGATCTAAGGCGTCTCTTAGTCCATCACCTAATACGTTAAATGCAAACATTGTTAAGGATATAAATACGGCTGGAATTAAAAGTTGATAGGCATTCCCCACTGCAAGTCCCGCTAACCCATCGCTAGCCATTGTTCCCCAGCTAGATTTAGGCGCTTCAATACCTAATCCGATAAAACTCAGGGTAGCTTCTGCAAATATGGCACTGGGAACTAATAAAGTAACGTTAACTAAAATAGGTCCCATTGCGTTAGGAATAATGTGCTTTCTTAGTATCCACCACTTGGATGCACCAAGTGAATTGGCTGCTACAACATATTCGTTTTCTTTTAGTTGAAGCACTTGTCCACGAACAAGAATGGCCATAGGCACCCAACCTGTAAGTCCTAGTGCAAGAATCATAACAACAAGACTATCTGCTTCTGTAAATACAACCATCATCATAATAACGATTAGCATGTATGGAATACTATAAATGACCTCTGCAACACGCATCATTCTAGAGTCTAATTTAGAACTTCCCATTCCTGCAATCCCGCCATATAAGACACCAGCACAGAAGTCAATAAATGCTGCTGAAACACCAATTAATAATGAATATCTTGCTCCATACCAAATTCTTGTAAACATATCTCTACCAAGGTCATCTGTCCCAAACCAATGGGCACCACCTGGTTTTTGATTTGTATTTAATAAGCTTTGTTCATAGTACTTGAATCCACTAATCCTAGTACCAATTATAGCCATAAATATAAGCGCACCTATAACAAAGAGTCCGAACATTGCTAGTTTGTTCTCTTTTAACCTTCTCCATACATCAGCCCAATATTTAATACTAGGACGATGAATCTGTTCTGAATCTTTATCTGATTGTTCTGATGGTAAAAATAAATCTGGTGAGTATTCTTCCTTCATCATCATCCCTCCTTCATAAGTTTAATACGTGGATCTATTAATACATAAGCTATA
>CAYRAL010000003.1:0-19291 GCA_964422235.1 uncultured Candidatus Epulonipiscium sp.
CTGCCATAGGTGCTAAAAAAACATTGTTTTGTGTTGTGACAGTTTTTATTTTCACTTTTTTCTCCTTATTTCTTATTTTTATCATATATTATACTAAGTCCTTTTAATGTTAGTAGCGGGTCATAGATATCTATAATATCTGTCCCTTCTTGAATGATCTTTCCAAGACCACCTGTTGCTACTATTTTTAGTTTGTCCACACCTAATTCTTCCTTTACCTTTTCAACAATATATTCAACTTGCCCAATATAGCCATATACAAGACCTGCTTGCATACTTGGAATAGTGCTTTTTGCATCTAAAATATTTTTTGGCCTTTTAATTTCAAATTTTGGAAGTTGGGCGGCTCGCTCCCACAAGGCGTCAGCACTAATACGAATACCAGGAGATGTAATACCTGCGATAAATTCACCCTTATCTGTCACCACATCATATGTTGTAGCTGTTCCAAAATCAATGATCATAGCAGGCCCTCCATGGAGCTCGTATCCTGCTACAATGTTTACAATGCGGTCTGCTCCAACTTCCCTTGGATTATCCGTACGAATGTCTATTCCTGTTTTTAATCCTGGACCTATAACGACCGGAGTCAAATCCAGATATTTTTTAAAGCTACCACTTAGGGAGTATAAAATATCCGGAACGACACAGGCTATTATTATATCATCAATATCTGCTATACTAATATTTTTTTGTCTTAAAAATTCTAGTATAAGGATACCATATTCATCAGAACTGCGTGGGGATTGACTAGTCATTCTCCAACCACCTATTAGCTTTGTACCAACCATTGCTCCCACAACAATATTTGTATTCCCTACATCTACTACGAGTATCATATAATGCCACGCTCCTATACTATTAAAATAATATTATAAAAAACAGGCACTTTAGTGCCTGTTTACAATTTACGATTCAAGTGTTTTTCTAAAGGCAATTATAATAGGAACTACGACTATAATTGTAATAACTGCTTCTGCTAGGCCACTTGTACCTGCAATTCCCAGTACAAAAGCTATTACTGTCCCCGGAACCTCCAATTGCTCTAGTATTGCTGCAACTTGTTTAGCGTATACCATCACTAAAGCGCCTAGGGTAAATACTGTGTTTGCAATACTTGCGACTGCCGCTGCTATTCCAACCCCAATATTTGAGTTTTTAATCATCTTATTCACGCCAATAAATACATAGGCTGTAAGTACTCCCATAAGGGCCCGTGGCAGCACTGATACTAGGGGATTTATAAACAATGGATCTAATGGACCTACCGGCGCGAGCAACGCCTTAGATAGTGTGGTCAAGCCCATAACTACGCCAAGTGTTAAACCCATTTTAGGGCCATATAAAATCGCCCCTATAGCTACTGGTATGTGTAAAATTGTTGCTGTCATTGTTGGCAACGGTATTAACCCTAGAGGGGTATAACCCAAAACAACTATAATTGCACTTAAGACTGCTGCTGTTACCATTTCCTTCGTACTCATTTTGTTCATTTTCATTTTATTCATTTTCATTTCCTCCGTTCTCGCTCCTTAAGGATACAAGACATATTTTTTGTAACAACTACATTATATATACTTTAGCCTATATAATCAAGATTTTATTGACTTTAAGTATATTGTCCTTTTATTCCTGTATGGTTTCTATTATTTCTATGACTGTATCCTTCATATCCTTACCGTATTTTTGAGACAAAATATCAATAATTTCATCTACAGTCTTGTTTTCGTTATGATATAAGATAAGTATTTCCCTAAAAAGCTCTCCGTACTCAGTTTGGTACATTAAGTACCATAGTTTCATTGTTTTAAATATCTCTTTGTTTTCTTCTTCTACTTCTTTTAGTTCTAGCCTAGACCCTATTTCATCATATTCAAAATCCCCTTCTTCTGCCTCTATCTCAAGAAACACATCCCCACTAGGATGAAATCCCAAAGTAATAATACCATGAAGTTTTTCGGCTAGCATAATACAAAGCTCTCTCATACCATTTCTAACTTCTACCGGTAGTCCCTCAAATTTTGGGTTCCCATAATATTTTTGCTTGTAATAAGATGCTGATATAAAAATTTGCTTAGTCATATTTTTCTCCTTTAGCTTAAGTTAATATTAAATATATCCGTATATGCCCCTTACAGAAACTTCACCAGATGTAATTGTTTCTCTATTGCCATCTTTATTTTCTACAATAAGTGCTCCTCTTTCATCTATATCTACTGGTGTAGCCTGATATGATTGACCTTTAATAATAATCCTAACTTCTTTTTTTAATGTAATACATAATTCCTTATATTCACCTAACATTTCTTTCAAAGATTTTTCCTCTATATATTCCAGATAATATTCTTCAAAAAACATTAGTATCTCAGATACAATATCTTTTCGCCTATATTTTGCACCACTCTCTATTTTAAGGGAGGTAGCTATTTCCTGCAAATGTTCTGGAAAGCTAGTCATATTAACATTAATCCCTATGCCTACTATTACATAGTTGACCCGGTCCATCTCTGCACTCATTTCTGTTAAGATGCCACAGGCCTTTTTGCCATTTATGACAATATCATTAGGCCACTTAATATAAGCGGGTAAGCTTGTTACTTTTCGAATAGCCTTGCATATAGCAAGCCCTGCAACAAGGGTAATACCCGAAACATCTTGCGGCAGTATCTCCGGCCTAAGGATAAGACTCATCCATATGCCCGTGCCACTTGGCGACTCCCAAGCTTTTCCTAATCTTCCCTTACCACCAGTCTGAGACTCAGCAATCAGCACAGTCCCCTCTTTAGCACCCTCTCTAGCCTTAGCTTTTGCAGCTATATTTGTAGAATCAACTTCCTTATAATCATAAATCTCCCTAGCAAAAATCTTCGTCTCCAAGACAGACTTTACTTCCTCTTTAGTAACCAAATCTGGAACCCCTACTAATCTATACCCCTTATTGGTCACCGAATCAATCTCATAGCCTTTATCTCGAAGCCCCTTAATAACCTTCCAAACCATACTCCTACTAACGCCTAGTTCCTCACTCATCCTCTCACCCGAAACATAATCCTCCCCATCTCTCAATATCCCAAGAATCTTCTCTCTCATAAAATTCTCCTTTAACCTTCAATTTTTCCCAATATTATACCACATTTTCCCAACTAGCCTAACTAAGAAAAAAGGAGTACCAACAACTAAGTCGGCACCCCATATCTTTTTAAGAATTAGGCGTAAGGTCTACCCCTCTTTCTTTTTCTTCCCTTTTCTCTCTCATGAGCTCTGATGCGTGGAATATATTATCATCAAATGTTTCATCATCAGAGATCTCTTCTCCGCTCATGATTCTACGTAACTGGTCTCCAGTAACCTTCTCTTTCTTAATAAGGGCCTGTGCAGTACGTTCTAAAGCATCCATGTTTTCATGTAAAAGCCTTTTTGCTTCTGTATATGCCTCTTCAATAAATAGTTTTACTTGCTGGTCAATGGCGTATGCTACTTCTTCACTGTAGTTACGATTTTGATTATAATCGCGCCCTAGGAATACTTCTTCTTGATCTTCACCGTATTTCATCGGTCCTAAATCACTCATACCATACTTAGTCACCATATTACGTGCAATGTTTGTGGCACGCTCAATATCATTAGAAGCACCTGTTGTAATATCTCCTATCACAATTTCTTCTGCTGCACGCCCGCCCAGTAATGCAACTATCTCTTGATGCATCCACGTCTTCGTTACATACATGGTATCTTCTCCCGGAAGTGGCATTGTATAGCCACCGGCTCTCCCTGTTGGGATAATAGATATGCTGTGTACGGGATCAATTTCATCAAGTACCTCATGTAAAATAGCATGACCTGCCTCATGATATGCAGTGATACGTCTTTCTTTACCTGAGACAACATGGCTTTTCTTTTCTGTACCCACACTAATCTTAATGAGTGCCCTTTGTACTTCTTCCATATCTATAGCGCGTTTGTTTTCACGAGCTGTTAAAAGTGCTGATTCATTCATTAAGTTTTCAAGATCCGCACCTGTAAATCCTGGTGTTGTCTGGGCAACGACTCTTAAGTCTACATCTTCTTGAAGTGGTTTTCCTCTAGAGTGAATCTTTAAGATTTCCTCACGTCCCTTTACATCAGGACTACCAACTACAACTTGTCTATCAAAACGTCCTGGTCTAAGAAGGGCTGGGTCTAAGATATCGGCACGGTTAGTTGCAGCTATAATAATAACGCCTTCATTATCTCCAAATCCGTCCATCTCTACAAGAAGTTGGTTTAAAGTTTGTTCCCTTTCATCATGTCCGCCACCTACTCCTGCTCCACGTCTTCTACCTACGGCATCAATCTCATCAATAAATATAATACATGGCGCATTCTTTTTAGCTTGCTCAAACAAATCTCTTACACGTGATGCCCCTACTCCTACAAACATTTCAACAAAATCAGATCCTGATATACTAAAAAATGGCACTCCAGCTTCACCAGATACTGCTCTAGCTAGTAAGGTCTTACCTGTTCCTGGTGGTCCTACTAAAAGTACGCCTTTTGGAATACGTGCACCTACTTCTATATACTTTTTAGGTGATTTCAAGAAGTCAACTAACTCTGAAAGCTCTTGTTTCTCTTCATCAAGGCCCGCTACATTTTTAAATGTGGTTTTTTTCTGATCATCTGTTGTCATTTTAGCCTTGCTTTTACCGAAGGACATAACTTTACCGCCGCCTCCGCCCCCTTGCATTTGCTGCATAAAAAACATAAGTACAAATATTAGAAGTCCTACAATCATAAGTGTCGGAAGCATGGTCATAAATATACTTGGTTGCATGGGTTCAATTGTTTTAACATCCACCGCACTTCTGATATCTTCTGGTAATCCATTTAGATATGTCATAAATACACTGGCATACATTGTTACAAGCTTATCTGGCGCTCCTGCTGGGTCCCCTTGCAATATTACCTTAGCCTCTGCAACATCTCCACTTGTTGGAGATTGAATCGTCAGAGTCTTCACCTCTTTTGCTTCTATTTTAGTTAATAATTCTGTGTATGGTAAGGATTCCTGTGATGTCTTTGAAAGCCTATCTGATCCTAATACAACTGCCAAAAGGATAATAAGTAATATACTCATATATAGACTGAAACTTTTAAAGTTCTTTTTCAAGGAATACTCCTCCTCTCTTATTCTTTTATTTTTATGATGCGTTTATTCGTTATTAACTGCGATATAGGGAAGATTACGATAAAGTTGTTTATAATCTAATCCATAACCTAATACAAACTTGTTTTCGATTTCAAATCCAACATATTTAACAGCTACCTGTGTAATACGTTGCTCTGGTTTATCTAAAAGTGTGCAGACCTCAATACTTGCTGGACTTCTTTCTTTTAGAATCTTAATTAAATAATTAAGTGTACGACCTGAGTCAATAATATCTTCTACGATTAATACGTGTTTCCCTGTAATTCCCTCATCTAAATCTTTAACAATCTTTACAACGCCAGTGCTTTTAAATTCATCCCCGTAGCTAGATACGACCATAAAATCCATTTTTAGCGGAATGTTAATATGTTTAACTAAGTCTACCATAAACATTACGCCACCTTTTAACACACAAATCACAGTAATCTCTTGACCGGCGTAATCTTTAGAGATTCTAGCAGCTAACTCTTTTGTTTTTTTGTCTATTTCCTCTTCTGAAATAAGTACATCCAAATTCAATTAAATCCCTCCTGCTTGCTTTAATTTTATAAGTCGCTTACTTGTATCTGAAGTACATGTTTTGTTTGATCCGTTATGTAGTACGCTTCACTTAAACGATAACCAACAATCCATATTATATTACTTTGATCAGCAATAACAATAACATGATCTCTGCATGTTTTAGGAATCTTTTCATCAATAAAAAAGTCCTTTAATTTTTTAGAACCATTTTTAAACAGTATTTTATCTCCAGCTTGACGATTTCTTATTTGAAGATTACCACTAATTTTATCATAATCAATGTTTTTAGTATAGGTGTTTTCATACCTTTGTTTGATTTCACCATTATTTAGTAGTGTAATTTCCACTTTTTTGTTACATTCCACAATTCTATTGCTTCCGAATTCTAAGTTATAACTATATTTTAAGGGGTTTTCTTGATTAATAAACCTAATGTTCTCATGCTCACGTATTGCTATAGACTTTCTGCCAATATTAATGCTTTTTCCACTTTGTTTATAAGCTAAAGCCAAGACATCGTTAATGTTTTGATAACTAATGTCTTTTAAATTTCCCATATGACTTTCTATTGCCATTCTTATCATTCTACTTTGGATTACTTTATGAAAGGTTAAAAACGACTCTATATGAATCGAATGCCCGTTATTATGCTTTTGTAGCACCGACTCATATGCTGCCTCTGTTTGTAGTTCAAGATAATTTTCTGTTTCTTGTAGTTGGGTTGCTGCTTGAGCAATGGCATCTATAGCTTTAGGATTAAATTCCTTCTTTAGCACCGGCAATACTTGTAACCTTAGCTTATTTCTTGTGTATATGTTCATCTTGTTTGTAAGGTCTTCCTTAAATTCTAGCCCGTTGTCATTGCAGTAACGCTCTACATCCTCCCTACTTATGGTCAAAAGTGGTCTAATAACAAAATCCCTTTTTGCCATTATAGCACCAAGGCCTGTAACCCCACTCCCACGTATTAGGCGCATAAGCATGGTTTCTGCTTGATCATTCATGGTATGAGCGACTGCAATTTTATCAGCCTTACACTCTAATCTTATTTTTTCAAAAAACTTATAACGTTCGTTTCTCCCTACTACTTCTTCGGATAATTTTTGTTCTTGTGCTAATTGAATAATATTACATCGATGTTCTTTGTATAGAACCCCCCACTCTTTACATAAAGCTTGAACAAATGCAGCGTCTGCCTTTGCTTCTTGACGCATTCCATGGTTAATATGAGCCACTGTAAGTTTAAGCTTATATTCTTCTTGGAGTGATTTTAGTATGTGAAATAGGCATATTGAATCAGCCCCTCCAGACACGCCAATAATAATATGCTGATTGGGTAAGACTAAGCTATTTTGATTAATATATTGTCTAACAATACTCCTCATAGTATCTCCTTCATTTTCCTAAGTTCTTTTATTGTAAGAGATAAATAAAAAAAAAGCAATGTATAGATACTATACAATACTTTTTTATAGAAACCATAGACATATTATTAGTATAGCTATGCTACTAAATAATATAAGATTTAGCGTCTGATCTATAGACGCACTTTTAACCTGTGGGCCTAGTCCGTTTCTCTTTGCATAGTTACTTATAATTAGATCAGCCCTTTGTTGCAAGTCTTCATGTGTACAAGAAACTATAATGCCTTTGTTAACAATAAATATAGCTTCTTTATACCATCCATCTGGTTTGCCCTTTATTTTAATGATTTGGTCTTTATCCATAACTTTGAGCCTCCATATCCATTTAATAGGAGTCTCCCACTTTCTATTAGTTTTTATACGGCTTTTCCCAAATTCTTGCAACAACAATGGTCATATCATCATCTATCTCCCCACAAATTAAATCTTTAGCCTTCTCAAGTAGGCTATCCGCCATATATTGAGGGTTATTTGTATCTACCTCTTCTATTAGATTTATAAATGTATCTTCTTGATTAAACTTATCTTTTTCTACATCCAAAATACCATCACTAACCATAATAACCATATCACCATCACGGAGCTGTCTTTTTTGTGTCTCTATATCTACTTTGCTTAAAATTCCAACTGGCAAACTATTAGACCCTACAATTTCTACATGATTTTGCTTTTTAATAAAGGTAGTTGCTGCTCCGATTTTGATGAATTCAGTTATACCACTATCCATATCAATAATAGACATATCCATGGTTGAAAATGATTCTTCATTGGATTTAAGTATAAGGACTGAGTTAATCATCCTTATTGCCATATCTTTATCAAATCCTGAACCAATAAACTCTTCTAAAAGCTCAATAGTGGCCGTACTTTCATTGTGGGCTGATAGACCACTTCCCATACCATCCGAGAGGGCTAATAAGTATTGGCCATCTGAAATTTCCATTGCACTATACTGGTCCCCTGAAATACTAGCTACTTTTGCAATATTTGCAGTAGCTGCTACGACACCGTACTTATAGGTTTCTTTAAACTTAGTGGTGATTTCATTGTAACTAATGCCATAATTATGTTGTTCTACTTCAAATTTTCTTCCTGTAATGGTGTTTAAGACAGATACAATGGTATTTTGCCCTTTTGTATTTTCTATTTTCCAATCTGTAATAATCATTATTTCATATTTTTTATTTGCATTTAAAATAATAAGTATATCTTTGATTTTTATACCTTTTGCTGCTAATTCTTCTTTAACCTGTTTTTCCATATCTCTTTTAAATACAACCTGCTGGTCAATTTCATTAGATAAATCTTTAATAACAGATGATACGGATGCTAATTGTTCAGATATTAACCCTCTGCTTTCTACAATCCGATTTTGCCACATTAGGTTTTGCTTGTATAATTCAAAAGTTTGATCTAATGTGTGTACAAAATTCTCTAGTTTTATACACTTGTTTTTGAATTCCCCTGGCACATCAGACGGCGTTATTTTATCTTTGTGCTCTGCTGCTGCTAATATCCCGTAGGCTGATTGGTATGTATTGTAAAAGTCTTTGCCCCAGCAATAATCTAATAATCCACACCCAGTACACACCTTATCTGTTACATCTTCAAATAAATGAGATATGTCTTTCTGGGTTAAAGATGTTTTTGGGCTTGCCATAAATCCAAATGTTTTAGACAGCTTTTTAAATGCATCTGCAAAGTCTTCTAGCCTTATGGTTGTTAGTCTTCTAATACGATCCATATAAATTTCTTGTTCATATTCTTTTTCCTTGCTACCAAACCAATAGGAAAATCCAAAAAAGTCTTTAGGACATGCAAAAAACACCATCGCACCTATAGCGTAAGCGCCTAATAAGCTAACATCTACTAGCCCGTCGTTGATAACATAAATACCAATCATATGCCCACTTAAAACGCCTAATACTGTTCCTATTTTGCCAAGTGGTGCAAGTAATCCCCCTCCTAATCCTGCAAGAGCATATATACTAACAAGATGTGGCGGTATATAGCCAATCATAACAAGGAGGGTTCCTATTACTGTCCCCATAGCTGCTCCTACTGATGTATCTGCTAGATAAGATATGCTTATTATGACAAAAAAACATATAATATCTCTAATATAAATTCTACTCCCCCTTGAAAACTCAATATATAACTCAACCATCCCACCAATCATACTCACTAGAAGAACTGTTGCCCCTATTACTTGTTGACTGGTAAGTGGGTTCTTTTGATTTTGTAGAATTAATTCTATTCCTTTTTGATATATAAATATAAATGCGAATATAAAAACCAATTCTAATAATGTTTGGGTAAAATCATATAAGTTAAATCCACGAGTAGCCATTATAATTGTACTTATTACGAATGTAGAACCTATAACGATTGCTAGCTGTCCTCCTAATTCTGTTTTATAATTCATTCCTTCCATATACCATCTTGCAAGCATTATCAATAATATAATTGCTATATATTTAACCACTTGGGATAAAGATTGTGTGGTTGATAACATGCCTAGTATTGTAAAAATACCATTCCATTTTTGCAGGGTTTTTGTTTTATAAGTTGCCCCTACATATGCAATACTAAGCGGATTCCATCCACTTAATATATGAATTCTGCCAATCATAAAACCTATCAGGCAAATAGCTAATTCACGCCATCTTATTGAGCTGAAAACTCTTTGACTTACCAGCTTCTCATAAGTGTATTCTAAAATCTTATTCATTTTTCTCCTCCTTAGTTTCATTAACATTTATTCCTCACTGTTAATGTTTATTGTTTTATTATAAAATAAAGGAATAGATAAAAATGTAAATAAGTGGAATAAATCTCACATAATCTTTTGACAACTGATTCTAAGATATGCCTTTATCTACTAAAAGCTTTTCTATGAACACAAAAAAGTCCTAATCAATTATTATATAATAATTAATTAGGACTTTTTCCATTGACCATCAATAGCGGAAGAGGGACTTGAACCCCCGACACTGCGGGTATGAACCGCATGCTCTAGCCAGCTGAGCTATTCCGCCAAATTGGTTGCGGAGAGAGGATTTGAACCTCTGACCTCCGGGTTATGAGCCCGACGAGCTGCCATACTGCTCCACTCCGCGTTATTATTTTTCGGACTACTTTTACTAGTATACGCATGGTTCTATAAATTGTCAAGTATTTTTACAAAATATTTTCTAATATCTTTCCTTAAAAACGATTTCATCCTTTTTTACAAAGCCTAATTTCTCTCTAGCAATGCTCTCCACAGTATGTAAAGACTCCATATTTTCATATTCTATTTTTAATTTATCTAGCTTTTCACTTTCCAGTGCTACTTCTTTTCGCACATCTTCAATTTGGCGGTCTAAGTTTCGGGAAATTTTTGCTATCTCTATACCTTTATATCCAAGAATTACGATTGTTAATATTGCCATTGTCCTTACGAAACCTTCAGAAATCCCTTTAGGTTTTTGATTTTTCCCCATCTTATTCCCCCCTATTATTTTTCATTTGTTACTTTTTTGATTTTATGATGTTTAGTTGGGCTTTTAGTTTAGCTTTACGTTGTCTGCGTTTAAGCTTAGATTTTTGTTTGTGTAGCTCTCTACGTCTTTTTATTGCCTTACATATGGTTAAAACATAGTTAATAGGAATACATATTGTTACCATTATACACTTAATTGGGACTAATATAAAGCTTAATATCTTATTCATTGTCTTTTTAGCCCACTTTATTGCCTTTGTAGCCATTTTCATAAATAAAATACTTACTGTACAAAAATATAGGCTTATACCAATTGTAATTCCCAAAAAGACAAAACTCCTTATTTGCCCATAATTTCTCCAATATATCATTATAAAAGCAAAACATCCACAGGTAATCCAATATAACAAATCTTCTACCTGAATCATCCAATTAGGGTGATGAATAACTTTTCGAAAAGCACGAATAAAATCATATAGTATCCCCATTACTATGCCCGTTTTAACGCATGTTAAAAAGAGAAAGGCTTGCTCATTAATAGCTACCATTTATAACCCACCTTTATTTAAACAATTTTCCAAGAAATGAGCCTCCTTGTTTGCCTATATGATTATCATGATAAGTTATGCTATGGATTAGTCCCTCTAACTCTAAATCTCCCTTATCTAAGCTTAAGCGTGTAATATGTAAGTTTTCTCCTTGAATGAGGAGCATACCCTGAATCGTCTCTACATCCACTTGAATTTCATCAAATGAAAAGACATCAACAACTCCTATAATAACCACTTGATTGCGTTCCTGGATTGTTATAGAGTGCTTACGACCAGTCCTATCATCCACGTTTACCCACCCCTTTGTAATATACTCTATTACATTTATATTGAATGGGAGCTTATATTATTACATCATTCTGTACAAGTTCATGACTTCTTCCTTTTTCACATGCTCCTTAATATCTAAAACCTCAAATTTAGTCGTGTTATTTCCAAATCTAATTTCTACAATATCACCCACTTTAACCTTTGTACCTGATTTAATTACTTTATCATTTATTAATACTCTTCCTGCTTGGCAAGCTTCGTTTGCAATGGTACGACGTTTTATAATCCTTGCTATTTTTAAATATTTATCAATACGCATATGCCATCTCCTTATATCATTTAAGTTAATAGTGCAAAAAAATCTACACTTAAAGTGTAGATTTTTATATATTATACTGTATATTATCTTCTCCCGTTAACAGAATCCTTTAATGCTTTGCCTGCTTTAAACTTTGGTGCGTTTGTAGCTGGAATGATAATCTTCTCTTCTGTCTTAGGATTTCTTCCTTCACGTTCAGCTCTTCTTGTTACCTCAAATGTACCAAATCCAACTAATTGTACTCTGCCACCTGCTGTTAATTCTTCTGTAACTGTTTCTTCGAAAGCTTTTATAGCCTTTTCAGTATCTTTTTTTGTTAATCCTGTTTTCTCAACCATTGCCGCAACTAATTCTGACTTATTCATAATCTGTTCCTCCTAAAATATACATGTTTAAATATGTGTTTTATGTATGAAAATTCTAGATTTTCATTACATTGTTTTACATTCTCTAGAGTTTACCCTTATATTATAAGGTGTATACTCTTAAAATGTTGTTTTTCCAATATACCTAAATATATTTATAAACTTTTATACACTTTTTGTCAAGGTTATATTGATATTATTTATCAAAGTGCATGATCAATATTTACGATTAGGTAGATATATTGCATTACTTATATGATAAAGGATACAGCCATTAATTTCAATAGCAATAACAATATATCCCGATGATTAATCGGGATATATTGTTATTGTTCCATCTGACGCCCCAAAAAACCTGCTGCAGACTGAGCTAGCTTTTCTTCTATCTCACCCATTATTACATTTGCACTAGGTGATAGAAAGATAACTGCTCCTATAGCATCCCCTTCTGAAATAATGGGGAATATTACTTCACTATGATACTTATCTGTTGTTCCTTCTGACAAAATCGGAATAAATTTATCATCGTCTTTTTTAGCTGAAAAAAAGGTTCTTCCTTCTATAATTTTCCCTAAAGTAGGACTAATACTTTTATCTAGAAATTCCTTTTTTGATCCTCCAGCCACTGCAATAATTTGATCCTTATCAGCGATGCAAGTTATGTGACCCGTTGATTGAGCTAGTGCCTCTGCATATTCTTTAGCAAAATTACCTAGTTCTCCAATAGGCGAATACTTCTTTAATACAATTTGTCCATCAATATCTGTAAATATTTCTAATGGGTCACCTTCCCTTATCCTAAGTGTCCTACGAATCTCTTTTGGGATAACAACTCGTCCTAAATCATCAATTCTTCTTACAATACCTGTTGCTTTCAAGTATAACACCCTCCTTATGTCTTTCTTCTCATGATGTAAAACTTTCTCATTTCAATTATATTATGTCACATAAGTTTCTTTAATATTCATACTTTTCATCTTCTCAATGTAAAATTTTCTATATCCATAACAAAAGGCATATGAGAAATCTCATATGCCTTTTGTTATGGTTGCTATTATCTAGTTACTCTGTTTTTTCTTCCTTAGGTTCTTGCTCTTCTTGCCCTTCTTGTGTTTCTTGCTCTTCTTGCCCTTCTTGTGTTTCTTGCACTTCTTGTTGAGTTTCTGGCTTTTTTATTGTAATGGTATCATATAATTCTGTTTTTTCTACCTTAGCACCTGTAATCCACTCTTCAATCTCACCATTTATATACTCTGCTTTTTTATTTTCCTCAAAAGCTGATTTCATATCTTCTTCTGATGATGTTATTTTCGCTACGATCTTTATAATATGGTATCCATGATCTGTTTTTACAACTTCAGGATAAACTTTACCTTCTTCGCCTGTAAATGATGCTTCTTCAAATTCTGGGACCATCTCGCCTCTTCGGAATGTATACTCTCCACCCGTATCTTTTGATCCAGGATCTTCTGAATACTCTTTAGCAAGTTCTCCCATGTCTTCTCCTGCTAATGCTTTTTCTAAGACCAACTCGGCTTTTTCTTCAGCTTCTTTTTCTTTGTCCTCTGGCAGTAAGTTCCCCTCTTCATCTCTTGTGCTAATTAGTACATGTTGTGCTGTTACACTCTCAAAATACATTTTGTTTTCTTCTACAAATTTCTCAAACTCCTGGGTATCTTGGGAAGGTGTAAACTTATCTACCAACTCTTCTAATACTCTTTGAGAAATCAAAATATCTTCCATCATGGCCCTAACCGTATCTTCTTTTATACCTTCTTCATCTAGAAGATCTTTTAATTGTTCAACATAATTAACGGCTATAGCTTTTGCTTCATCTTTTTCTTCTTGTGTCAGTTTTATTTTCATTTCTTTTGCTTTTTTAGATGTAACGGACATTGCGACAGCTGATTCTAAAGCACGTTCCTTAGCTATTTTCTCCATGCTTTCGCCTTCCATCTCTATCTCCCATATTCCAGGACCAAAGCCTTGCTCCATCTCCATTTTAACACTAAATAAATAGACTCTATAAGTAGCTTCTAAAAGGGATTCTCCGTTAATAGTAGCCACTATTTTCTTAGAATTATTCCCACATCCAACTACTCCTAATGCCATTATTAGAGTTAAAACCATTGATACTAAAATCTTTTTATTTTTCCTCACACAAATCTCTCCTTAAACTTTTTTATCTATATCTTCATCTATACTTTCTTTAATATGCTTTTTCAACATCGTACAGTTGCACAAAGATTATAGACACCTAACACGTATTATAATCTATTTCTCCTGATACTTCAATTTTTTCATGTCCTGTAACACATTCTTAATATAGTCAGGAAGATTATCTTTATATTTTGAAATATTTATAAGCGTAAAACAGGGGTCCTTCCCTGCTTTAAATTTAAGGGCTCCTTTATATAATCCTATAAGCGTCGGAATATTTGCTGGATCAAGCCTTGCATCTTGTTTGAAATTCAAAATCACTTCATTGGTTTTTACAAGCACTGATGTCATATCTAAATCATGAGCAGTTGCTTTTATAAATGCTACATCTAATAAATTTTGGACAGTTTGAGGAAGATCTCCATAGCGATCTTCAATTTCTTCTTGTATTTCATTGTAATCTTCTTTATTTCTAATAAGAGAGATTTTTTTATAAATATCTATTTTTTGCATTTCATCTTCTATATACCTAGGTGGTATATAGGCATTAATATTAATTTCTATACTTGTTTCAAATTCTTCTTCTAAGTCTTTTCCCTTTTCTTCTATAACAGCATTTTTCAGCAATTTACTGTATAAATCGTAGCCTATTGCATCCATATGCCCATGTTGCCGGTCTCCTAAAAGGTTACCTGCCCCTCTAATTTCTAGGTCTCTCATGGCAACTTTAAAGCCAGATCCAAACTGGGTAAATTGTTTAATAGCTTGTAGTCTTTTTTCTGCTATTTCAGGGAGTACTCTATCTTTTTTGTACATAAGATAGGCATATGCAATCCTATTGGACCTTCCTACTCTACCACGTAGTTGGTATAATTGACTAAGGCCCATTCTATCAGCATCCTGAATGATGATTGTATTTGTATTAGCAACATCTAGTCCTGTTTCAATAATGGTTGTGCAAACCAATACATCTATTTCCCCTTCAATAAAATCTAGCATAATATTTTCTAATTCCCTTTCGCTCATTTGTCCGTGAGCAAAGGCTACATTAGCCTCTGGCACCATCTTTTGAATTTCCAAGGCAACTTTATCAATATGCTCAACCCTATTATATAGGAAATAAACTTGCCCACCTCTAGATAACTCTCTTTTAATGGCATCTTTTGCAAATTCCGGACTATACTCCATTACATATGTTTGAATGGGTCGTCTCTCCAGTGGTGGGTCTTCTAAAAGACTCATATCTCTAATCCCTACTAAACTCATATGGAGCGTTCGTGGGATTGGCGTCGCCGTTAATGTCAAAACATCCACGTTGCTACGAAGCTTTTTTAATCTTTCTTTGTGGGTTACGCCAAATCTTTGCTCTTCATCAACTAAGACAAGTCCTAAATCTTTAAATTTTACATCTTTAGAAAGTACCCGGTGTGTGCCAATAACAATATCAGACGAGCCTCTTTCAATATTCTTTAAGGCTTCTTTAATCTGTTTTGGTGTTCTAAACCTTGAGAGTAGTTCTATTTTAATAGGGAAGCTTTTCATGCGCTCTACAAAGAGCTTGTAGTGCTGCTGGGCTAATATTGTAGTTGGAACCAGATAAACCACCTGTTTACTGTCCTGGACAGCTTTAAAGGCAGCCCTAATAGCCACCTCTGTCTTTCCATACCCTACATCCCCACAAAGGAGTCTATCCATAACCTTATCTGTTTCCATATCACTTTTTACATCTTCAATAGCTTGCAATTGGTCATCTGTTTCTTCATATGGGAATGTATCTTCAAATTCTTTTTGCCAAGGCGTGTCTGGGCTATAGACAAATCCTTTGCTTGCTTCTCTTTTTGCATACAATACGATGAGTTCTTTGGCTAGTTCTTGGGTTGCTTTTTTAGCTCTGGCTTTAACCTTTTTCCATTCTTGCCCACCAAGTTTGCTAAGCTTTGGCTTTTTTCCCTCGGCACCAATATACTTTTGGACCATATCCATTTGATTTATGTTGACATAGAGCAGGCCATTATCTGCGTAGCCGATTTTTAGATAGTCTTTGCTTATATGATCAACAACCATTTTTTCTATTCCATTAAAAACCCCTATTCCGTGGTTTTCATGGACAATATAATCGCCTACTTTTAGCTCGACAAAACTTTCAATCTTACTACCCTTATGCTTTTTACTTCTTTTTCGCTTCTTTTTTTCCTTACCAAACAAGTCTTTGTCTGATATAATAACAAATCCAATATCCTCATATATAAATCCCTTAGAGAGTACGCCCCTCGTAACAATAACCTGACCAGGCATTATTGGTGAACTTAGGTTGTTAGAATAGGAACATACAATCCCACGTTCTTCTAACTCATCTACAAGGCGTAAAGCCCTTGCTTTTATACCTGCAAATAGAATAATCCTTTTTTTCTCTTTTTTCCAAGTCTCAACTGCTTTTTCTAATAGGTCAAAATTCTTATAAAACTCAACGTTCTCATATACCTTAAAATTCGTCTTATACACAAGATTATAATCATCTATTCTTTGCTCAAGGTTCATCATAATGAAAGTCTTGTGTTTTTTAAACATGATTAAAATTTCTTCATAGTTAAAGATTGATTCTATTTGGTCAGAACGTATTTCTTCATTTTCTAGTTTGTCTTTAATACTTGTTTCAAACTCTAAATAGACATTTTCACATTTTTCTCTTACTTTTATGGGTTCATCTATAATAATCAATGTCTCTGAATCTATATAGTCTAGTAACATGACCTTATTTTCCAATTGATCCTCTGCTTGGTCTAACTTCTCTCCCATAGGAAGTATTTTAATATCATCTACTTTTTCAATAGATCTTTGGGAGTAAGGATTAACGGATCGAATAGAATCTATTTCATCATCCCATAATTCAATTCTATAGGCATGTTGGGCCGTTACTGGGTATATATCAATAATTCCCCCTCTAACTGCAAATTGGCCTACGTTTTCTACTAGACTAGTTCTTTCATATCCCATTTGCACCAATTTTTTTTGAAATGTTGTCAGTTCTATAATTTGTCCTACTTTAAATTCAAGTATATGGGCAATCAAAGCTTCTTTTGTCATAGTTTTATTCATTAATGCCTCTATAGAAGTAACGATTATAATATCTTCACCTTTTAACAAGGTGTCTTTAATCATTATTCGTTCAACGGTAATATCCGCACTATGAACATCCGCACCATAAAAAAGCACATCTTGGGCAGGATAGACAGCTACAGCCTCTTCATTAAACAGAAATTTTAAATCATCTGATATTTGTTTCGCCCTATTTTCATTATGGGTTACGACCATAGTCGGTTTTTTTAAATGAGAAGCCACCCCATACATCATATGGGGCTTTTGTATATCTATTAGACCTGTAGCACATACAGTTTTATTGTTCTCATTATTACTTCCACTAATATAGGATAGGATTTTATTATAAGAATCCATTTCTTTTAATGGGTCAATTAATGGATAACGATGGTCTACCACTGAGTTCACCCTCTTGCTTTTGGATTATATTTATTCATGGCCTCTTGTATCCCTTTTTCCAACATCAAATCCACTGCCCCTACAAGTTCCTCCATAGTTTCTTCTATAGATTTCATATCTGCACTTGTAAATCTACTTAAGACATAGTCAGCTAAGTTCCAGCCTTGCGGCTTTTCACCTATACCTACCTTAATTCTTTCGAATTCTTCTGATCCTAAGTGTTGTATAATGCTTTTTATACCATTATGCCCCCCTGCACTACCCTTTATCCGTATTCTTAGTTTACCTGGTGGTAAACTTACATCATCATATATTATTAGTATATCTTTCTGTTTGATTTTATACCATGTTGCAAAGGCTTTTACAGATTCACCACTCAAATTCATATAGGTCTGTGGTTTAACGAGTATTACTTTTTTATCCCCAACCTTCCCTTCCCCATATTCCGCTCTGAATTTACGTTTATTGATGTTTATATGGTAATGATCCCCCAAAGCATCGATAGCTTTAAATCCAATATTATGTCTTGTATCGAAATATTCTGTGCCTGGATTCCCAAGCCCTATAATTAACTTCATTATGGTTTCCTTTCTTTATAAACTGTTTTTACAATGACAAAAAAGCCCTAGGAACTCATCACTAGGGCGTTTATGATTATTAGTCAAATAGCTTAGACACTGATAAGTCTTCGTGTATTCTCCTAATTGCATCTGCAAAAATAGGTGCAACTGAAATTTGCTGAATCTTATCTATTACTTTTTCTTCTGGAATCCGAATGGTATCTAAAACAACCAATTGTTCAATTGCTGAATTTTGGATTCTTTCAATAGCTGGTCCTGATAATACGCCGTGGGTACAACATGCGTATACACCTACTGCGCCTCTTTCCTTAAGAGAATCTGCAGCATTACAAATGGTGCCTGCAGTATCGATCATATCATCGATTAGGATAACACACTTACCCTCAATATCGCCAATAACGTTCATAACTTCTGAAACGTTAGCCTTGGGTCTTCTCTTATCTATAATAGCAAGTGGTATACCTAGTTTAGCGCCAAATGCTCTTGCTCTTACAACACTTCCTAAGTCAGGTGAAACGGCTACCCCATTTTCTAAAAATGGGAAGTTCTCTAAGTAATGTTTTGTAAGAAGTGGCATTCCTACTAGGTGATCTACTGGTATATCAAAAAATCCTTGAATCTGAGCACAATGTAAATCCATTGTTAAAACTCTATCTGCACCTGCTTTTTCAATCAGGTCTGCTACTAGCTTGGCGCTAATAGGATCTCTAGCCCTTGTTTTCCTATCTTGTCTTGCATAACCATAGTAAGGAATAACAGCTGTTACCCTACCTGCTGAGGCTCTTCTCATCGCGTCGATCATAATTAACATTTCCATTAGGTGCTCATTGGCTGGTGTTGATGTTGGTTGGATAATATAAACATCAGTCCCCCTAACCTTTTCGTCAATCTTAACAGAAATTTCCCCATCACTAAACATAGTAACCTCTGAT
>CAYRAL010000004.1:0-15832 GCA_964422235.1 uncultured Candidatus Epulonipiscium sp.
TGGGGAGCCCATGATTATAAAGCACAGGGGGAAATACTTGATTTTGTCATTGTAATGACCTACGACTGGGGCTGTGGTGCTTGTCCGCCAATGGCAGTAGCACCCGTTAATGAAATGATAAAAGTGTTAGACTATGCCGTTTCTGTGATTCCAAGAGATAAGATTTTAATGGGTTTTCCATTTTATGGATTTGACTGGAAGCTACCTTTTACAACAGGTGATATGGGTAGATTAGTAGACAGTGTAAGTGCCTTACAACTAGCAGCACAATACGGCTCTAGTATAGAGTTTGATGTTTTGGCCCAGGTGCCTTATTTTTATTATTTTTCACCAGAAGGCGATCAGCATGTGGTCTGGTTTGAAGATGCTAGAAGCTTTAGAGCAAAATACAACTTAGTTGATCAATATAGCCTAAGAGGTGTTAGTTACTGGGTTTTAGGATTATCAGTACCACAAAACTGGATAGTCCTTAGAAACATGTTTTTAGTTGCACAATAGATAGCCATATATTATAATGAAATAAGCAGTTAATGTAATAATACAGTTAGCTTATTAGGAGGAAATTTGAATGAATCAACTGGAAAAAGTAAGATTTGCACCAAGTCCAACAGGACATTTGCATATTGGTGGTGCTAGAACAGCACTTTTTAATTATTTAGAAGCAAAAAGCAAGGGTGGTACATTCTTACTTCGTATAGAAGATACAGATGCAGCAAGAAGTACAAGAGAGTCTGAAGATGTTATAATCGAGGATTTACGTTGGCTCGGAATCAACTGGAACGAAGGAATTGAAGTCGGTGGAGATCACGGCCCATACCGTTGTACAGAGCGGCCTGAGATATATAAGAAATACCTTAATGCTTTGCTTGAAGAGGGTAAGGCATACAAGTGTTACTGCACAGCTGAAGAAACAGAAGCAGAGCGTGAGGCTCAGCGTGCTAATGGTGAAATGCCACGTTATGCTGGTAAGTGTAGAGATTTGACACAAGAGCAGATTGAAACTTATGAGGCTGAGGGAAGAATTCCTACAGTTCGCTTTAAGGTGCCAGCAGATATGGATATTGTTATTGAAGATAAAGTTCGGGGGGAAGTCGTATTTGACAGTAATGGCGTTGGTGATTTTATCATTGCTAAAGCAGATGGGACACCAGTCTATAATTTTGCTGTAAGTATTGATGATCACTTAATGGAAATCACAACAGTCATCCGGGGTGAAGAGCACTTGTCCAATACACCAAGACAAGTTTTAATATACCAAGCTTTTGATTGGGAACCACCAAAGTTTGCCCACGTATCTTTAATTCTTGGAGAAGACCGAAGTAAAATGAGTAAACGTCATGGTTCCACCCATGTTGACCAATATAGAAATAAGGGCTACTTGCCAGAAGCAATTATTAACTTCTTAGCTCTTTTAGGGTGGTCACCTGAAGGGGAAGAAGAGATGTTTACATTGGGAGAATTAGAGGAAATATTTACCCTTGATCGTGTTAGTAAAAATCCAGCAGTATTTGATGTTAAAAAACTAAACTGGATTAATGGTCAGTATATTAGATCTAGTGATTTAGATTATATTACAAAACTTTGTATTCCGTATTTACAAGAGGCAGAACTAATTACTGATTTGGATGTAGAAGAACGCTATGACTGGATCAAAATGCTTGTATCAGCCACCAGAGGTAACTTAGAATATCTGGCCCAAATTACAGATCATGTTGGTATTTTCTTTACAGATACAGTAGAGTTTGAAAATGAAGAAGCACGCCAGGTAATGGAGCTAGACCATGTTAAAGTAGTTCTTGAATCCTTTAAAGAAAAAATAATGGCTGCCCAAGACATTGATTTAGCTTTTGCAAAATCTGTGTTTAAAGAAGTTCAAAAAGAGACGGGAATTAAGGGAAAAAATTTATTTATGACAGTTCGTGTTGCACTTACAGGGCAATGCCATGGACCGGAGATGCCAGATATTATTCAGATTCTAGGCAAAGAAGGAATGGCTAAGCGTATCGATACATTTATTTAATAAATCAAATAACTTCGTCTCTGGGTTAGAGGCGAAGTTTGTGTTAGGGGGGGTAATGTGGGGCGTCTTTCAGAAGAAATTAATGCAATTAAACAAAGAGACCCTTCAATAAAGAGTACAGCAGAAGCCTTTTTATATCCAAGCTTATATGCCATGTTATTTCATAGATTATCACACAAATTATATAAAATGAGATGGTTCTTTATAGCCAGACTTATTTCGCAAATTTCTAGAGGGCTTACAGGAATCGAAATCCATCCAGGGGCCCAAATAGGAAAAAGATTATTTATTGACCATGGAATGGGTGTTGTAATTGGTGAGACTTGTGAAATAGGCAACGATGTAACACTTTATCACGGAGTAACCTTAGGAGGAACGGGTAAGCAAGGCGGTAAGCGCCACCCGACCATTGGTAACAATGTGATGATCAGTGCAGGAGCCAAGGTCCTAGGTCCTTTCAAAGTAGGGGATAATGCCCGTGTAGCAGCAGGGGCAGTAGTCCTTCAAGAGGTCCCGGAAGATGCAACCATCGTAGGTATTCCGGGTAAAATAGTAAAACATAAAGGTAAACGGGTGGATCCTTGTGACACATTAGACCAAGTCATTCTTCCAGATCCAGTTCAAATGGAAATTTGCAAACTTACGCGGATGGTTAATGAGCTAAGTAAAAAAATTGATGCCTTAGAAGGAAGCACAGGAAAACCACACAATCATGAAGAAGGATCATGTGACTGTGATTATGAAGATTGTACAATAAAAGGCAATTGTACTTTATTTGAAACATATAAACAGGAGTAACAAAAGAATTAGAAAGTAGGGAAAAAAATGAGTATTAGGCTTTATAACACATTAACGAGGCAAAAAGAGGAGCTTATACCAGTTGAACCTGGCAAGATAAAAATGTATGTTTGTGGACCTACGGTTTACAACTATATTCATATAGGAAACGCAAGACCTTACATTGCTTTTGACGCAGTACGTCGCTATTTAGAACACATAGGATATGACGTTAATTATATTCAAAATTTTACAGATGTAGATGATAAAATTATTCAATATGCAAATGAAACAGGTCAAACAGCCCACGATGTTGTAGAGTATTATATTGCCGAAACATTAAAGGATGCAGATGGTCTTAATGTAAAGCGCGCAACAGTTCACCCAAGGGTTACTCAGGAGATGGATTCTATTATTGCATTAATAGAGGATCTAATGAGTAAAAATCATGCATATGAAGTTGATGGAACCGTCTATTTTGATACAGCTAGCTGGGAAAACTATGGGAAACTCTCAAAAAAAGTTCTTGATGAATTAGAACTTGGCTCTCGCATAGCAGTAGATGAAGAAAAGAAAAATCCTATGGACTTTATTCTTTGGAAACCTAAAAAAGAAGGGGAGCCAGCATGGGAGAGTCCATGGAGTGATGGTCGCCCAGGTTGGCACATTGAGTGTTCAGCTATGAGCAAGAAGTATTTAGGTGATACAATTGATATTCATGCCGGGGGAGAAGATCTTGTCTTTCCCCACCATGAAAATGAAATTGCTCAAAGTGAGGCAGCCTCGGGAAAACCTTTTGCAAAATACTGGATTCACAATAGCTTTTTGAATATGGACAACAGAAAAATGTCAAAATCACTTGGAAACTTCTTTACCCTTCGTGAGGTAGCTGAAAAGTTTGGCTACCAAGTCGTACGTTTCTTTATGTTAAATGCTCATTATAGAAGTCCAGTGAGCTTTAGTGAAGAGCTTATGGAATCAGCAAAAAGCAGCTTAGAGCGCCTTCAAAATTGTAAAACTAACCTAGAATTTTATATGGAAAATAATAAGGAAAGTGATATGAAGGAGGATGAAACTAAGCTACTTAGTGAACTACCAATTTTCGAGGCAAAATTCCATGAAGCCATGAAAGATGATTTCAATACAGCAGATGCAATCAGTAGTATTTTTGAACTGGTAAAATGGACTAACACCCATGTTAAAGACTACTCATCAGTAGAATTTACCAAGAAAGTCTATACTGAGTTTATAAAATTATGTGATATACTTGGCATATTTTATGATGCGCCTAAGCAAGATAGGCAGCAAGGCTTAAGTGATGATGAAATAGAAGTTTTAATCGAAAAACGGGCACTAGCCAAAAAAGAAAAAAACTTTGCTATGGCAGATCAAGTTAGAGATGAGCTTATGGAAAAAGGTATTACCATTGAAGATACAAGACAAGGTGTACGCTGGAAACGTTTATAGTTAAGGAGATAGATATGATCGATAAGACAAGAATGTTATTAACCCAAGTAAATTTAGGCAAATCACACAATGCAAGAGAGTATTCACCTCTTGCTCTTGCCTATATAGGGGATGCAGTATATGAAGTAATGATTAGAACCCTTGTAATTGGTATAGGTAACGCCGGGGTTAACCGCTACCACCAAGCAACCAAAGAATTTGTACAAGCAAAAGGTCAAGCACAGTTTTATAATCATATCAAAGAAATATTAACAGAAAAGGAATATGATATCTTTAAAAGGGGACGAAATGCAAAAAGCAGTTCTTCTGCTAAAAATACAGATATTCTTACTTATAGACATGCTACAGGCGTAGAGGCTTTAATAGGATACTTATATATAGACCAAGATATAGAACGCATTCTAGAAATTATGACATATGGACTTAAAAAAATAGAGGAGAGTAAGCCGTGAAAACAAACTGTAAGGTAACATTATTAACCCACACACCAGAACCAGAAAAATATATAGCAGCTGCGGCAAAGTTATGTTACTCATCTAGTGATATAGAAGGTCTCCTAAATAACTTAACAAAAGAAAATATAGATTCTTTTGTAGAAATGTTAGGATCTTTTGGTCATGAATCACCATTTGAACATGTTAGCTTTACCTTTGGAATTGAAGGGGTCTCAAGGACTCTAACTCATCAATTAGTAAGGCATCGTATTGGGGCCAGCTATTCACAAAAAAGTCAACGATATGTAAGTGAAGGCCAATTTGAATATGTCATGCCACCAAGTATCCAAAACAACCTAGAGGCCAAAAAAATATTTATAAAAGCTATGGAAGAGGATCAGCAAAGCTACGATGACATAGTAACTATTTTAACCAAAGAACATATAGAAAAATTACAAAAAGAAGGACAAGGCGAAAAAGAAGCCAAAAGAAATGCAAACAAAATGGCCATAGAAGATGCCAGATTTGTACTTCCTAATGCTTGTGAAAGCAAAATTGTTGTAACAATGAATGCAAGGGCTTTATTTAACTTTTTTACCCTTAGATGTTGCACGAGAGCCCAGTGGGAAATCAGAGAGTTAGCCAATCAAATGTTAGGGTGTGTAAAGGAAGTAGCCCCTATTGTATTTAAGAATTGTGGGCCTTCTTGTGTTAAAGGAAAGTGCAGGGAAGGCAAAATGAGCTGTGGCAGGACCATGGAAATGCGTGATATATATAAAACGCATTAGGAGGAATTGGAAAGATGTCAAATCAAACACAGAAATTTGTAAAAGGTGCTCTTATTTTATCAATAGCAGGACTTTTAGCTAAAATATTAAGTGCATTTTTTAGAGTGCCACTAACAGCTTTAATAGGTGATGAAGGTCTTGGCTACTACGGACTTGCTTACCCAATATATACTCTTTTTAGTGCCATTGCCATTGTAGGGATTCCTTCAACCATAGCAAAACTAGTTGCAGAAAAAAGAGTTCAGGGCAAGGAGGCTGAGGCACATCAGATATTTACCCATACATTTAAACTAATGCTGATTGTAGGAAGCATCATGTCAGCCCTTGTTCTACTAGGAGCATCTTGGCTCGTTAAGACTCTAAACTGGGATGGCAAAGCGATTTATTCTTTGTGGGGATTAGGACTTAGTCCGTTATTTGTTTGTATAATGGGTGTTTATAGGGGGTATTTTCAAGGTATGCAAGATATGGTTCCAACAGCCATATCCCAAGTTGTTGAAAACGCAGCTAGGGTTTTTGTAGGACTTGCCTTAGCCGTGTTCTTTATGCCAGATGTTGCAAAAGCAGCAGGGGGAGCGTCTTTTGGAGCAGTAGCAGGAGGACTTTTTGGGTCTATTTTGTTAACGGCTATGTATATACGAAGGCGTAAAGGTATTCTGGCTCAAGTTGAAAAAACAAAAAAGAGTAGTAGCACACTAGCCTTTAAGCAAACGGCCAAAGTAGTTTTATGGATTGCTATTCCTATATCAATAGGAGCAGCTGTCAACTCTATTATAACCATGATTGACTCAGGTCTTGTTGTCATGCGTCTTAGGGACTTTGGCGTGGGAGCAGAAATGGCTACTCAGTTATATGGGCAGTTAACCAAAGTAGCCACATTTATTAACTTTCCACTTACATTTGGGATGGCCTTAATAATTGGACTTGTACCAAGTATTTCAGAAGCTATGGCAAGGGATGATCAAAAAGAATTACATGATAAAATTGAGCTTGGAACAAGGTTTGCGCTTTTAATCTCCTTACCAGCTAGTATAGGACTTGCTGTTTTGGCAAACCCTATTATGAAGTTTATTTATCCAACATACCCAGATGGTGGGAGCGTGTTGGCAGTTGCGTCTTTTAGTATTGTATTTGTTATGTTAGGTCAAGCACTGACTGGAATTCTACAAGGAATGGGGAAGGTGTGGGCACCAATTTACGCTATTATAGGTGCAGCTATGGTTAAAACTGTAGGGAATTATATCCTTGTTGCAACACCTTTAGGTGTAACAGGAGCTGCCATAGCATCTATTGCAGGATATGGAACCTATACCCTTATAAACTACTGGTTTGTAAGACGAGATACGGGATTTCAATTAAACACAATGCTTGTTGTTGTAAAACCGCTTTTAGCATCTCTTATTATGGGAGCAGCAGCCTACAGCGTATCAAAGCTACTTAGTAATATGCTTGATATGTCATCTAGCAAAAATAATGCAATAATGACACTAGGATCCGTACTAGTTGGAGCAGTTGTATATGTCATTGTCCTTGTCATTAACGGTGGAATTAGTAAAGAAGATATTACACATATAAGAAAGCGGAAAAACTAATCCGCAAAGGAGTTCGTTATTATGGCACAAAGAACATCAAGATCAAGAGGACCTAAAGGTAAAGAATCAGCTGCAAAACCAAGACATGAAAATTTTAAAAAAGATAGGAATTCAGGTCCAAAACCAGCAAGAGAAGGATTTAAAAAGGATAGGGAAGCAGGTCAAAGACCAACAAGAGATGAGTTTAGAAGAGATAGAAGGCAAGATAGATTCCAAGAAGACCTTGAAACAGTAAGCGACGAGCTGATGATTATTGGAAGAAATGCAATACTAGAAGCCCTTAGTGCAGATAGAACCATTGATAAGCTTTTTCTTCAAACAGGAAGTAGTGAAGGTTCTATCAGAAAGATTATTGCAGAAGCTAAAGACAAAGGAATTGTTATCCAAGATACAGAAAAAATTAGATTAGACGCAATGGCAGGATCAGGTAAACACCAAGGTGTTATTGCATTTGCATCAGCTCATGAATATGTAAGACTAGAAGATATATTGGCCTCAGCTGAGGCAAAAGGTGAAGATCCATTTATTATTATACTAGAAAATATACAAGATCCACATAACTTAGGAGCTGTTATTCGTACAGCTAACGCAGCAGGAGCCCATGGCCTTATTATTCCAAAAAGAAGATCTGTAGGATTGACGTCAGTTGTAGGCAAAGTATCTGCAGGAGCAATTGAACACACACCAGTAGCGAAAGTAACCAATATTGTAAGAACCATTGACCAGCTAAAGAGCCAAGGTGTTTGGGTTGCATGTGCTGATATGGATGGGGATTCCATGTACACAACTGACCTTAAAGGTCCTATGGCTTTAATTATAGGTAACGAAGGTGAAGGTGTCTCAAGACTTGTTAAAGAAAACTGTGACTATGTTGTATCCATGCCAATGGAAGGTCAGATTGATTCGCTAAATGCATCAGTAGCCGCAGCTCTGCTTATGTATGAAGTCGTCAGACAAAGAAAATACTAAGGAGTAAAAATGAAAACATTTAATGAATTAGAGCTAAAAGAAGAGCTTATAAAAGGCCTTAAAGCCCAAAATATATCTCAGCCAACAGAAATTCAAGATAGCGCCATACCACTTATATTAGATCATCAAGACCTATTAGGTAAATCGGCTACAGGAACAGGTAAAACATTGGCTTATTTACTACCCTTATTTCAGAAAATAGATACATCAAAAAGAGAAATGCAAGTCCTTATTCTGACACCAACTCATGAATTAGCCATGCAGGTGTATGACCAGGTAGGAACTCTCCAAAAGAATTCTACGATGCCAGTGACATCAGCTGTTGTTATTGGTAATGTTAATATTAAAAAACAAGTCGTAGACCTTAGGGATAAACAACACATTATCATTGGATCAGCTGGAAGAATCCTAGAACTCATTAAAATGAAAAAGATTAAGGCTCATACTCTAAAAACCATTGTTATTGATGAGTTTGACGCACTTCTTCATAAAAGTAATGTCAAAGATATTGAAGAGATTATTAAAACAACCCTTAGGGATAGACAGCTCTTGTTTTTCTCAGCATCAGGCAATAATGATGCCATTCAAACAGCCCAAGAATTATCTAAGGATTTAAAAATACTAGAGATGAAGCAGGAAAATCCCCTTAGTACATTTATCGAGCATTACTACTTTAAAACTAAGCTTAGAGAAAAAATGGATTTACTACGTAAAGTTATTCATGCAGCAAAAGCTAAAAAGGCTTTGATCTTTATCAATAAAAGCTATGATATTGAAAAAACAGTTGAAAGACTTCAGTTTCATGGATTTTCGGTAGCAGGGATTCATGGTAGTGATGAAAAACAAAGCCGTAAAAAAGCACTAGATGGCTTTAGGGAAGGTAAGATTCAACTTCTTGTGGCATCAGATGTCCTAGCAAGAGGCCTAGATGTATCAGAAGTAACTCACATTATTAATCTAGATATGCCAGAAAGTCCTAAGGAGTACCTACACAGAGTAGGACGTACAGGAAGAGCAGGGGCAGAAGGGATTGCTATTTCTCTTATTTCTAATAGAAGGGATGAAGAAGTCTTAAGCCGATGCAAAAAGGAATTAAAAATAGAAATTATGGAAAAAGATTTGCATGAGGGAAAAATTATAGATAAGCAATAGATCAGCCATTAAAAGACCGTCTACTTAGAGTACAAAAATCTCTAAGTAGACGGTTTTTGCTTTTATCTTAAAGCTGGCCACCTTCTACAACAATATCTTCGGGATTAATATCTTCCCCGTAAGCTGGTAAAAGAGTTGCTTCATAAGCCTGGTGAATAAACTGTTCATTTCCAAGATCTATAAGTTCCTGATTAATCCAGTTAAGAAGCTCTGTATTTCCTTTTTTTACAGCAGGGGAAATGGTATCTAAGCCACCTAGTGTCGCTATACCTGTTGTAAATCCAGGATTTTCTCTTGCCCAAGCAAATAGCAGTGTATTATCATGGGCGAGAGCTGCGCCGCGGCCGTCTTTTAAAGCTTGGAATGATTCGGTATTTTGATCATATTTAAGTAATTCGATATCAGGATGATTTTGTGTAAAGTATGTTTCAGCAGTGGTCCCCTTATTCACAATTAGCTGTTGACCTTTTAGCTGCTTTACATCTGTGATTAGTTCCCCATCAGGAGAAACGACGCCTAATGATACTTTCATATAAGGGTTTGCAAAATCCACCTTCTCTTTTCTTTCATCTGTAACCGTAAAGTTTGCTAAGATGATATCAACTTTATCAGATTCAAGATATTCAACTCTGCTGGCAGCCTCAACTAATACGAATTCAACCTTATTTTCATCGCCTAATAAATCTTTGGCAAATCGCTTAGCAATATAAATATCAAAGCCCTGATTATCACCATTTGAGTCAATATAGCCAAAAGGTGGTTTGTCACTAAAGACACCAATTCTAAGTTTATCATTTTCTTTAATCGCTTCTAGGCCAGTTTTACTACTGGCTCCCTGGCAAGCAACTAACACACTTCCAGCTAAAATAAAAATAAATAATAGGGATACAATTTTAGTAAGTTTTTTCATTATAAAGCACCTCTTTCAAAATTAAATATGTTTAGGAAACGTTTTGCCCGTTCTGTTTTAGGCCTTGTAAAAAATTCTTTAGGTCTTGCTTCTTCCGTAATCTTGCCCTGATCAATAAAGATAATGCGATCAGCCACGGCCTGGGCAAACTGCATTTCATGGGTAACAATCACCATTGTCATACCTTGCTTTGCAAGCTCTAGCATAACATCTAGTACCTCTCTTACCATTTCAGGGTCTAGAGCAGCCGTTACTTCGTCAAAAAGCATAATCTCTGGATTCATACAAAGTGACCTAACAATGGCAACCCTTTGTTTTTGGCCACCTGATAGTTGCCTAGGATAAGCATTTTTCTTATCTAGGAGCCCTACTCTTTCGAGTAAAGCTAAAGCTTGGCTAGTCGCCTCAGTTTTATCCCTTTCTTGTACCTTTAGGGGACCTAGTAGAATATTTTCCATAATGGTCATATGAGGGAATAAGTCATAGCTTTGAAAAACCATCCCTATTTTTTGCCGGATTAGATGCCACTTTGTCTTATCTTCTGTAATGACTTGGCCATTTAACTTAATCTCTCCAGTTTGGATTTCTTCTAAGCCATTAATGCAGCGTAATAGGGTACTTTTACCACAACCAGAAGGCCCAAGTAGAACGACGACTTCCCCTTTATGGACATCCAGAGAAATATCAGATAATGCCTTAAGATCATCATATTGTTTACTTAAATTACGTATTTCTAATAACTTTTCTTGGGATGTCATAGCATACCTCCTAACTTTGCCATCTTTTTTCTAAGACTTTTGAAAAAAGAGAAATAGGATAGCAAATGATAAAATATAGTAGAAAAATAAATCCATAGATCCAAAATGAAGCTGTTGGGCTTTTAAGCATGGATGCTTCTATTATTTGTTGACCTACTTTTAAAACTTCAACAACACCAATTAGAACAACAAGTGATGTGGTTTTGATCATACGGGTAGCAAGATTGATAGCAGTAGGAATAAGGCGACGTACGGCTTGAGGGATAATAATATAAAAATAAACTTGCTTATCTGTCAGGCCAATTGCCTTGCCACTATCTTTTTGATGTTTTGGTAAAGAAGTAATAGCACCCCTTACGATATCACCCATTTCTGCTGTTCCCCATAAGGTAAACACAAGGATAGAAACCAGCTCACCATCTAAATGAATACGGAGGAGCTTAGGCAGTCCAAAGTAAAAAAGAAAGAGCCATACAAGTACAGGAATAATCCTGACTGATTCAAGGTATACTCTTGATAAAACCCTTATAACTTTATTATGAGAGGTCATAATGATGCCAAAAATCATCCCCAGTATAGATGAAATAATAATAGAGATCAGTGCAATTCTAGTTGTTATCCATAAACCACTAAGAAGTCTTGATAAGTTAACGCCTTCAAAAATAATGCTAGCTCCCAAATCCTCCATGACGCACCTTCCTTTCTATAAAAGTAAAAAAGAGTGAAAGGGGTAGTAAAATAATCAAATAAGCTATTACAAGCATAAAGAGGGCCTCTGTTGTTTTGTAATACATACCTATTAAGTCTTTTGCCACAAACATTAAATCAGCAAGTGCAATAGCACTAACAATGGATGTTTCTTTTAAAAGAAAGATAGCATTAGCGCCAAGAGCGGGAACTGCAACGGCAAAGGATTGTGGAAGGATGACGTAACGAATGAGTTGAGCTTTTGTCAGCCCGATACTAAGTCCTGATTCAATTTGAATTTTACTAACGGCTTCAAATCCACTACGAAACGCCTCAGACATGTAGCTTCCACCTAAAAAAGCAAGACCTATAATGGCACATGTATAAGCCTCAAGCTTTATACCCATCTTAGGCAACCCATAGTAAAGAAAGAAGAGTTGAATAAGAAGAGGTGTATTACGTGAAAATTCAATATAACCCTTAACAATATGCCTCAAGATCTTTATCCTAAAGTAGATGATCAGACTACAGATAAAGCCTATAAGGACTGATAAAACAACACCCCAAAAAGCCAGGGTTAGGGTAAGTTGGGTGGCCTTTATGTAGAGAGGTATATTTTTAAAAATAAAACTAATGTCCATATTACTTACCACCTTTAAATATAAAATTAAATGCAATACATATATGATTACTATGTGAAGAATTATAACCTTATATAAATATAAAGTCAATAGCTTTTGGAAGTTATTTTAAAATTATCATTTATACTATAGATAGTACAGTAGTGGAGAAGATATGATACAATAGATATCTTGAATAAAAAAGGAAGAAATAGAAAAGGATGAGACAACATGAGCAATAGGCTAAATGAAAAAGAAAAACAAAGACGAAGATTTATATTACAAGGGAATATGTGGATGGTGGTTTTATTCATATCCCTACCACTGGCTATTTATAACTCTCTTAATGGGGTATTTGCCTTTTTAGATAGTTTAATGGCATCCCATATAAGCGCAGAGGTCGTTTCAGCCGTTGCCTACGTTTCCCAGATAAAAGGTGCTATTAGTGCCATAGGTATGGGACTGGCCCTTGGGGGTGGAATTGTTATTGCAAGGCATTATGGGGCTGGCAATATGGATAAAGCAAGAAAGTCTGCTAACACCTTATTATTCTTAGCCATAAGTATTGGCCTTGCTCTAATCATTCTAATCGTACCTTTTACACGACCTATTTTAAGAATACTTAATACGCCTGAAGAACTAATCAGTGTTGGCAGTAGTTATTTTGCCGTTGAAATTATTGCAGTCATATCAATGTTTATTAATAATGTCTACATAGCCCTTGAAAGGGCTAAAGGAAACACTAGCAAAATATTATACTTAAACCTAATGGTTTTAGGCGTTAAGCTCCCCCTTACAGCCCTATTTATATATGTCTTTCAATTTGGTGTCACAATGATGGCAGTAGCTACTTTAACTGCTCATATGACACTAACCATTATAGGGATTTGGAATATGCTAAGACCCAATAATATATTTAGACTTTCCATTAAAGAGGTAGAACTATCTAAAAAAATGATATGGCCAATCCTTGTTATAGGTATTCCCATATTTTTTGAAAAATTTGCTTTTAGCTTTGGAAAAGTAATTGTAAACGCCATGAGTGTAGCCTATGGTGGCACAGTGGTTGGAGCCCTTGGGGTTTCAAATAATATTGGTGGTATTATCACAGGTGCCAGTGGTGGATTTCAAGATGGAGAAGCAGCAATCATTAGTCAAAACATAGGAAATAAGGATTTTACCAGAGCACTAGATGCTTTTAAAAAGACCTTAGTCGTTAGTGTACTACTTGGCCTAATAGGTTTTATATTAACCGGTGTCTTTGGGGATCAACTTATTGCCATTTTCTCAAGAGGAGATATAGAATTTGCTAAAGAAATAAAAAGTATTTTTCAATATGAACGTTATGCTTTAATTACCCTAACGATTTCATCCGCATCTCTAGGATTCTTATATGGATTTGGATATACAAAACTATCATTAGTCATAAATTTTATGAGACTTTTTGCATTTAGAATTCCTATTTTGTATGGCTTGCAGCGTTTTACCAATTTAGAAAGCCAGGGGGTAGGGATTGCAATGATGACCAGTAATCTATTAACTGGAATACTGTCTCTAAGTATAGCCCTTATAGTCATTTGGAAAATGAAAAAAGGTGGAAAGATAGATCTTGTGGTATAAAATAATAAGAAAATGTGATTCTAATCAATGTAAAACACCTAACCTTCCTATATAATTTTAAATAGAGTAAATAATAAGGAAAACACTTATATAAATATATATAAAAATGGAGGTATAGAATATGAGTTTATTCTTAGGGAAAATACATTATTGGTTATACAATAAGATACAATGGGCAGAAAAAATGGAAAAAGATGTTGTAGAATGGACAAAAGCACAAGGACTGCCAGCAAATCAGTGGATAAAAGATGGAATTAATAAATTTGGAGAACCTGTAGGCGATAAGTTACTTGAAGATGAAATAGATACAGGGAATATCCATGGTTGGCTACACAGCAGGATTGAAAGTGCAGAGCTAAGGCAAGCATATCTTATAAGTACAATTTTAGAAGCTAGTCCTGAGCTGAAAGATGGCATTATTAAGCTTTTTGAAAATCAAGGTAAGCAGGCGGCTAAGGAATACGCACTAGATATTCAAGTGCCAGAAGATGCATTCAAGGCACTGAATGATTTTATATTAGAGGGAATGCCTTGCGACCGGGTTAATGAGGTTATTTCTTCAGATGATAGTAAATACAGCTGGAGAACAACAGCATGTTTGCATAAGGATTATTGGGATAAGGTAGAAGGGGACATTAGTATTTTCTACACCCTAAGAGATGCGTGGGTAAAGTCATTCGTTGAGGCATTGGAGCCAAAATTTACTTATACTAAAAATGAAGAATCAGTTCATGAGATTATAAAACAATAAACCGTGTTAAAGATAAAAGGTTGCAACGAAAGTTGCAACCTTTTTGTCCTTATCTTAGGTAAGTTTAGCGACTTTACTCATGACAGCTTTTTTTAGAGTTGTCACTTCATCTTTAATCTTGTGGTTAGTGAAATCATAAAAATACTGTTGCCCACAGTCTTTGCACTGGATATACTCACTACTATCTAGCATATCCCGTTTATCAAGTAAAAATGGAAGTGACTCATGGTGAAGACTAGAACCATTGGTAAGGGGGGTATCTAGTTCATAGGTATATAAATAAGTAGCTTCTTTTTTCATCTCAAAACCCATACCTTGACACTTAGGGCAGGTAAGGTGTTTTTTAATCGTCATAGATATTTTCCTTTCGTAAAAGAGGTATATGGTATTATTACCAGTTAAGGATTTAATATTAAAAATAGCTTATTGACGTCTAAGCACTCCTGTGCTATACTAATTAAATTAGTTAGCCGGCTAACTAAATGGACGAACTCATTGGAAGGAGAGATACATATGGCTGAATATACAACAAGTTCACCATATCATATATTGCATCAAGTAGTAGGACTTCATCACCACCGCACCCATCAATTATTAGAGAATCAAGGGGTGTATCCAGGCCAACCGCCCCTACTTTTTGCTTTGTACAAACAAGATGGTCAAAGTCAAAAAGAGCTATCTGAAAAATTAGGCATACAACCTGCTACCATTACAATGATGGTTAAAAGAATGGCTAAGACTGGGCTTATTGAGCGCAGACAAGACAAAGAAGATCAAAGAATCTCCAGAGTATATTTAACAAAAGAGGGGGAAAAGACTAGAAAGCGGGTAGCGGTCATTATAAAAGAGCTAGAAGATGAATGTTTTGGTAGTTTTACGGTTGAAGAGAAAGAAGTGTTAGGGAAGTTATTATCTAAAATGAGAGAAAATTTATTAAGTGTATGCGGAGATAAATGTAGCCATGCATCATTAAAAAAGGAAGTGAAATATGAATAAGGTTACGAAGTTTATAAAACCGTTTAAAATCTCCATTGCGGTTGTGGTCCTACTAATGCTTTTACAATCATTAGCAGAACTTTACTTACCAAAGCTAATGGCAGATATAGTAGATAATGGAATAGCAGATGGGAATACAGGGTATATTTTAAAAATAGGTCTATTTATGATAGCTGTAGCAGCCGTCGGTACAATGCTCAATGTTATATCTTGCTATGTATCATCAAAAGTTGCAGTGGCATTTGGAAGGGATCTACGCCAAGAGGTGTTTTCTCATGTAGAACACCAGAC
>CAYRAL010000005.1:0-13192 GCA_964422235.1 uncultured Candidatus Epulonipiscium sp.
TTAAGGAGCATGCAGATCATGTCATTCAAAGAGAAATTCCTAAGATTGAAAATGAGAAAATAAGAAAGTTAGTTGAAGAAAATATTCGAAAAATCAAAGCAGGGGAAAGAGATCTTTATATATAAAAGGGGGCAATTATGCAAAAGACTCCAATTGCATCAAGATTACATGTTGGGATTTTTGGAAAGACAAATGCAGGCAAATCAAGTTTGTTTAATGCAATATTTGGGCAAGATGTGGTTATTGTATCAGAGCATAAAGGGACAACGACAGATCCTATTGTTAAGGCTATGGAACTAAACCCTTTTGGGCCTATTGCACTCATTGATACAGCAGGTCTAGATGATGATACTGTTATTGGGGAAAGTAGGATTCAAAAAACCAAAGATATTCTAGGGAGAATAGATTTTGCTCTATATGCTGCAGATATTGAAAGGTTCAATGAAGCAGCTTATCTAGAGATGGTCTTGAACTTTGAAAAGAGCAACACACCCCATATTTTAGTTTTTACAAAAGAAGATCGGGCAACAACAACTAGAAAGCAAACAATCAAGAAAATGTACAAGGATGCAGTTTTTACATCTATGGATAATCCTAGTTCAATTAATATCCTAAAATTAACAATAGCTGAAAAATTACAAAATCTAAAAACCAAAGATGAACCACTTATAGGGGATTTATTATGCCCTCATAGCACGGTGGTAATGGTGGTACCCCTTGATGGAGCGGCGCCTAAAGGTAGATTAATTTTGCCACAGGTTCAGCTTATCAGAGAATGCCTAGATTATGGTATTCAATGTTTAGTGACAAGAGAAACTGAACTAGCAGAAGCTTTAAGTAACCTAAAAAAGGTAGACCTTGTGGTGACGGATTCTCAGGCTTTTGGAATCGTTAATGAAATAGTCCCCAAGCACATTCAGTTAACTTCTTTTTCCATGCTTTTAGCAAGACAAAAGGGTGATATACACCGGCTTATAGAAGGGGTGAAATCATTAGAAAAGCTACCTGACAACGGAAGGATTTTAATGGCAGAAGGGTGTTCCCACAGCCATACTCATGAGGATATTGGTAGAGTGAAAATTCCCAACCTAATTAAAAAGTATACAGGCAAACAAATAAATTTTGAGTTTTATTCAGGCTATGATTTTCCTGAGGATTTAAAGGACTATGATTTAGTTGTCCACTGTGGTGCTTGTATGTTAAATAAGAAATCTGTTTTAACCCGTCTTTGGCTTTGCCAGGAGACAAGTATTCCTGTTACTAATTATGGGGTTGTATTGGCATATATCAATGGTATTTTGCCAAGAAGTAGTGAAATATTTAACTTAGGATATGAGGTGGAAGATTATGATTGAAAAGTTATATAAAACCAATACATTAAGCCGGGATGAATTAATTAGGCTTATAGAGGATAATATAGAAAAAGCAGACCCTAGATTACTAGATGAAGCTAATAAAACAAGAGAAAGATACTATGATAAGAAAGTGTTTTTTAGGGGACTAATAGAACTAAGCAATTACTGTAAAAATGATTGTTATTATTGCGGTATTAGGCGTAGTAACGCTAATGCCCATCGCTATAGATTAACTGAAGTGGATATAATGAATTGTTGTAAAAATGGATATGATCTTGGATTTAGAACCTTTGTACTTCAGGGAGGAGAAGATTCTTATTATACGGATCAAAAGGTAGTGGAAATTGTTAGTCGTATAAAAGAAGAGTACCCAGATTGTGCCATTACACTTTCTTTAGGAGAAAAGCCCTTTGAAACATATAAGAAGTATTTTGATGCAGGGGCTGATCGTTATTTGTTAAGACATGAGACTGCCACAGATGAGCACTATGCAAAACTTCATCCATCCACAATGACCTTTAAGACTCGTAAACAATGTCTTTATGATTTAAAGGAGATAGGATTTCAAACAGGAGCAGGCCTTATGGTAGGGTCTCCTTATCAAACTATTGAAAATCTAGCAGATGACTTATTATTTTTAAAAGAATTAAATCCTGAGATGGTTGGAATTGGTCCTTTTATCCCTCATCAAGATACGCCTTTTGCAAAAGAAAAACCAGGAACTCTAGATGCAACCGTAACCGTGATTGCTATTACAAGATTACTACTTCCAAAATCATTGCTTCCGGCAACAACAGCCCTAGGAACAATTAATCCTTTGGGAAGAGAAAAGGGCTTGAAAGCAGGGGCCAATGTCGTTATGCCAAATCTTTCACCTATAAGCGTTAGAAAGGATTACTCTTTATATGATAATAAAATATGCACTGATGATGAGGCAGCTGAGTGTAGAGAATGTATATCCGGCAGAATTAGACGAACAGGATTTATCCCTGATTTATCCAGAGGAGATTATTTTGATTTCAATCAATTACATGGTATAAATGACATGTTATAATGGAATTATAAGATAATATGAATATGGAGGGAGAGTTATAAATGAGTGAAATGATTAATAATAGGCAACATAGGCAAAAAATTCTTAAAGAACTTATTATGGAACTTCATGATGGTGAAAGTGTCGATAAAGTAAAAGAGCGGTTTGCAAAAGTAATTGAAGGTGTAACGGCGTCTGAAATTTCAGATATGGAGCAAAGCTTAATCTCTGAAGGCATGCCGGTAGAAGAAGTACAACGTTTATGTGACGTTCATGCATCTGTATTTAAAGGCACTATAGAAGAAATTCACCAGCCACAAGAACTGTTTAATATCCCAGGGCATCCTCTTAATACCTTTACCCGTGAAAATACAGCTATAGAGGATTTTATTCTAAACAAGATCACCCCTAGTTTAGAAGCCTATAAACAAAGTGATAAGCAAGAAGATAAAAACAACTTACTCCAAGATTTCAATGAGCTTTGGGATATTGATAAGCACTATTCTAGAAAAGAAAACTTGCTATTTCCATACCTTGAAAAAGCAGGAATTACTGCTCCTCCCAAGGTTATGTGGGGTGTAGATGATGAAATTCGCCAGGGAATTAAAGATGTAAAAACCATGGTCCTAGAGGATTCAAATAAGGATACAATCTATACGGCAGCAAAAGAAGTTTTTAATAAGATTAATGAAATGGTCTTTAAAGAAAAAAATATCTTATTCCCTATGGCTTTAGATAATATTACAGAAGATGAGTGGATTAATATTTATAAGGAAACGGATGAAATAGGTTATTGCCTTATTGCTCCAGAAGGAAAATGGATTCCTGAGCGTGTAGATGTTGAAAAGAAAGAAGCGGAAGCTAAAGAGCAAGCAAGAGAAGTAGAAGGTTATGTTAAATTCGATACAGGAATTCTTTCTTTTGCTGAAATTAATGCAATATTTAATACATTACCTATTGATATAACATTTATTGATAAAGATGATATTGTCAAATATTTTTCTCAAGGGAAAGACAGAATTTTTGTAAGAACTAAGGCAGTCATTGGCCGAAATGTACAGAACTGTCATCCGCCAGCAAGTGTTAATATTGTAGACCAGATTGTTTCAGACTTTAAATCTGGTAAAAAAGACACGGAGCATTTTTGGATCCCTATGGGTGAATGGTATGTCTATATTCAATATTTTGCTGTAAGAGATGAGGATGGCAAGTATATAGGGGTTATGGAGGTAACACAGGATATTAAACCAATACAAGCAATAACAGGAGAAAAAAGACTACTATCAGAATAGATTTAAACAAAAAACATAAGCTAAGAATTTTCTTAGCTTATGTTTTTTGTGCATAAGGAATTATTCAGCTAAATCCTTCAGGGTATCCAATGAGTTAATAAGTATAGCTCTATTTCCCATAATTTTAATAATATCTTGGGATTGAAAGAAAGAGAGTTTTCGGCTAATGGTTTCTCTTGTAACACCAATAAAATTAGCCATATCTTCCCGGCTCATTGAAAGGTGTATGTAGACTTTGCTCGGATTACCCTTATAAGGTTTTCCGAATGTTCTAGAGAGATTTAATAGTAAAGAGGCAAGACGGGTGTCTATGTCTTTAGTTGTTACAGTTTGAATTAAATTTTCTAATTCAAAAATCCGATCGTGTGCATATTCTAGAACTTTTAAACTAATACTAGGGTTAGTTTTTATAATATGATCAAAATCATTTTTATGAATGGTGCATAATGTAATGTCTTCAAGAGCAATGGCACTGAAAGGGAGTACATCTTTTTTAAATAAACTAAGATCACCTAAAAACTCACCTTCATTTAAGATATAGAGAATCTGTTCTTTTCCCTCTTTATTGTATTTGAAAACCTTCATGCTTCCACCATTAATAATATATAATTTATCGAAAGGTTGTCCTGCACTAAAAATCAGATCGCCTTTACTAAATTGTATTTGTGCAACTAAGGATGTTATTTGCATAAGCTCCTGCTCGGAAAGAGAGGCGAATATGGAAACTTTTTTAGCACAATACTGGTGAGAGCAATTGCGGCATCCATTGCCACAATGATTGTTAGAAGTGGTCATAGTGTTTTCCTCCAAAATAGTAATGCATTAATTATACCATGTGTCTTGAATCACATACAAAGAAATTTAAACTTGTATCATTAAGATGCAGAAACAAATCATAAAAAGTAGATAATATATAAATTTTAGGAGGTGTATAATGAGGGCTTGGGTAGATAAAGAGACATGTATCGGTTGTGGATTATGCCCGGAGATTTGTCCAGAGATATTTGCTATGGAAGATGATGGTTTGGCAGGAGCTAAGGATATTGAAATACCAGATGATATCTTAGACAGTGCAAAGGAAGCAGAAGATAGTTGCCCAGTAGATGCAATTATAGTAGAATAAGATTAGTAAAACCATCCAATAATATCAGATGTTATTGGATGGTTTTTAATTACAAAAAAATATAGAAATTAACAATATAACTTTCTTTTTTGAGGCATATATTATATAATCTGGAAAAGGATTGAATGTTAGTTGTTTTTAGAAAATTCACAATAACAAAACCGGTGTTTAGAAGGAGTAGATTAATAAAATTAAGGGGTGTAATTTGATGAATATAACCAAGGAGACAAAGCCATCTATAAAAGCATTGAAGATTACTCTTTGCTATGGGGTAATAGGGATTATATGGATGATAATATCAAATCGACTATTAACTAAAGTTGCAATCAATATAGATGGCTATATAAAAATACAACGTTATAAAGGCTGGAGCTATATACTCATTACAGCAGTTATTATTTATATAGTCGTTAAAAAATATATTAAACAATCAAACAGTTTGGCATGTAGCACCTGCAATAACAAGGGTAGAACAATTCAAACACATGCAGCATTATCAAACAAAGAGGACGAATTACGCCAAAAATTTGAAGAATTAAAGGGTGACCACAAGGATTTGCTAACAAGTGATGAACGCTATAAGTTGGCTATTGAGGGGTCAAGGGATGGTATTTGGGACTGGGATTTAACAAGCAATGTATTTTATAGCTCAATCAAATATAAAGAGAGATTTGGCTACAAAGAAAATGAGACCGGTAACACCTATGAGTCTTGGATGAGTCTAATTCACAAAGATGATATTGAAAAAGAAACAAAAAAGATCCAAGAGTATATTGGCTCTAAAAAAGGTACATATGAAAATATATATAGGGTTAGATGTAAGGATGGAAGTTATAGATGGATTTTAAGTAAGGCTAAAGCAATATGGCATGAAGACGGTGGGGCTATTCGTATTGCAGGATCCCACACAGATATAACGAAGCAAAAAGAAATGGAAGATAAGGTCTATCATTTAGCCTATTATAATATATTAACAGGCATGCCTAATAGATCAAAATTTAACCAAAAGGTAAAGAAGAAAATAAGAGAATATGAAGAAACAGGTGGAAAATTTGCAATTATATATATGAATGCAGACAACTTTAGGCGGATTAATGATACTTGGGGATATGAGGTAGGAGATGAACTGCTAAGATATATATCAGGCGTTATTGGGAGGCATACCCATGAATTTTATATATGTGCTCATTTAGGCGGAGATGAATTTGCTCTTGTAATAGATAAACTTACTGACCGAGATGAAGTAACAAATAAAATAAAAGCATTTTTAGATGAGTTTGAGATGCCTTGGGAATTTAAAACACACAAAATATTTATTAGTTTTAGTGTTGGTATTGTATTATACCCAGAACACGGTGATAGCTTGTATAGCCTGGTTGTAAATGCAGATACAGCTATGTGGCATGTGAAGAAACACGGAAAAGATGGGTGTTCTTTTTACAACACAGAGATGCAAACAAAGCGAGTTAGTTATATTCAAACGGCGCATCAAATAAGAAAAGCACTAAAAAATAATGAATTTACGGTTTACTATCAGCCACAAATTAGCTTGGAAAGTGGTAAGATTGCAGGCATGGAGGCATTAATTCGTTGGGAACATCCTGAAAAGGGCTTTATTTCTCCTGATGATTTTATACCTTTAGCTGAAGCAACCGGAGAGATCCACGCTATAGGTAGATTTGTTTTGAGCACTGTATGCAAACAAAAAAATGTATGGGAAGAGAAAGGATATCCACCAGTTGTGGTATCTGTTAATATTTCCGGAATAAGTCTAACAAGAGGAGATTTAGCAGAAGAAATTAAAGAGTTATTAGAAACTTATGGAGTAGGTGGATCAAGTATTCGGATAGAAGTTACTGAAACGGCAATAATGAGTGATATAGATGTAGCCATCAATACACTTATGAAAATAAAAAGCCTAGGGGTTAAAATAGCTTTGGACGATTTTGGGACTGGTTATTCTTCCCTTACCTATTTGAGAAAACTACCAATTGATACGGTGAAAATAGATAGAGAATTCATTAAAAACATTACAAGTAAAGATGAAAAGGAAATAATAGTAGAGGTTGTTGTTCAAATTGCAGAGGCCCTCGACTTAGAAGTGGTAGCAGAAGGTGTAGAAACAAAAGAACAACTATCCTATGTTTTAAAATCAAAATGTGAACAAGCACAAGGTTATTTGTTTAGCCGACCAGTGGCACCAGATGAAATAGAAAAAATATTGGGAGAAGGATTTAAATACTCAATCTAAAATATGAGCATTAAAGATTATTTAGGAGGATTACCATGTCACCAAAAAAAACATATGCCGTTAGAAGAGGGCGTGAAACTGGACTGTTTCAGACTTGGGCAGATTGTCAAAAACAAGTTATTGGCTTTTCAGGAGCAGAGTATAAAAGCTTTAAAACCTTGAAGGAAGCGGAAGAATATATAAGTGGGGCATCAGAAGAAGTAGTAGGTGAAAATTTTGTGACAGATGATGGCAACCAAAGTGCAGAAGTTGTAGTGGCTTATGTAGATGGAAGTTATGATGTGACAAGGCACCAATACGGATCTGGTGTTGTGATTTTGTGGAAGGGTTATAAACAAGAATTTAGTTTTAAGGGAGACACCCCTGGGCTTGCAGACATGAGAAATGTAGCAGGAGAAATTGTAGGAGCCCAAAGGGCAATGGAGTTTGCTGTAGAAAACAATGCTAAAAAAGTAGTTATTTACTATGATTACGAAGGCATAGAGAAGTGGTGCACAGGTGCGTGGAAAGCTAAGAAGGAAGGGACACAAATGTATGTAAAAGCTTATGAAAAATTGAAGAAACATATTGAAATAGAGTTTGTAAAAGTCAGAGCTCATACAGGAGATAAGTATAACGAAGAGGCTGATATACTTGCAAAAAAAGCAATAGATTTAATATAAGCGAAAATTTACCTATGTACTTATAGGCCATAAAAGACTATAATATAATAGTAAGACAAGGGGAGCACGCTTGATAATTACTGCCTACAACACCTAATATACGTGAAAACATTTAAACGTAGGTATTAAGGGGGTGTCACTAGATAATGGAATTTAGCAAAGATATCTATTGCAATGCATGTGGAAAAAGGTTAAAAGCTATTCCAAAAGCTAATGTATGTAAGGAGCACTTGAGTATCAACAAAGAGTGGGGGTACTTCTCTGGTAAGGATTTTATGGTACACTCATTTATTATATGTGAGCAATGTTATGATAACTGGACTGACACATTTGTAATCCCAGTTGAGAAGAAAATTCAAACAGAGTGGGCATGCACTCTTCCAGAAGAGGACCCGGATCTTGAAGATAAAGAGCCACGTGAGTAACGTGGCTCTTTATAATGTGTAAATATATATAAATAATTAAATATAAATAAAGTATTGTATTTTTGCCAAAAGTGAGATATGATAATGATAATCATTACTGCAGTGAAAAGGGGGATCTAATGATTGTTCAACTACTTAAATATTTAGATGAAGGAAATGATTTTTCAGATAAAGCTGTACAGATCAATTTAGGTTTAAGTGGATTCATGGCACAACATTATAAAGAAGAATTAATTAAGGGAGAGTATATCAAGAAAGTCCATGGGTTAGATTGTAACTCAGCTTGCGCATCTTGTCGTTCGAACTGTGGCTATGCAGGCTCCATGGAGAATCAGGTTATTATGTGGGAAATTACAGATAAAGGTTTAAATGTTATCAAAAAAAATTAAGATGGGTGATTATGTGAAGAATTTAACAGGAGTTAACATAGGAGAAAAAGTTGTCGTAAAGGGTTTAGAAAAAGATAGTACTGTTAAAAAAAGATTGTTGGAGATGGGTATTACTCCGGGGGCAACATTACAGGTAACAGGTAAAGCACCACTTGGAGACCCAATAGAAGTACTAGTAAGAGGGTACAAACTCACACTTAGAAAAAATGAAGCAGATGCTATTTTAATATAGGAGGAGAGAATATGCAAACTATGCCAATGTCATTTGCACCAATAGGTAGTAAAGTTGAAATCGTAAATATATTAATGGGCCAAACCTTAAATAAAAAGTTAATGGAAATGGGACTTAGTACAGGAAGCCAAATTCAAATCGTTAAAAACGATGGTGGGCAATTAATACTAGGAGTAGCAGGCAGTAAACTGGCCCTGGGACAAGGAATGGGACAAAAAATCATGGTTAAACCTATTTAAAGTATTTGTTTTTGAGCAACTAACGATAATGATTATTAAATGTGAATATAAAAATGTTTAAGGAGATGGAATATGAGTTGTTTTGCGTTAGCGGGGAATCCAAACAGTGGAAAAACTAGTTTATTTAATATATTAGCAAAAACGAGAGAACACGTCGGAAACTGGCCAGGCGTAACTGTGGAAAAAAAAGAAGGAAGTGTTACTCACAAAGGGGAAACGCACACAGTTGTAGACTTGCCAGGTACATATAGTTTAGGGGCTTATTCACAAGATGAGATTGTAGCAAGGAATTTTATATTGCAAGATCATCCGGATGTTGTTATTAATGTATTAGATGCAACGAACATAGAGCGAAATTTATACTTAACAGTTCAAATGATGGAAATGGGAGCTAATATGATTTTAGCGCTTAATATGATGGACGAAGCTGACTCAAGAGGGATAAAGATTGATGTTGACAAATTATCTGGAAAAATGGGACTTCCTATTGTTAGAACCATTGCAACTAAGTCAGAAGGGGTCGCAGAACTAATGGATTGTGCAGTAAAATCTGTAGGTAGGGCTAGTGGCCCAACAATTTTAGATTATGGCCTTGTGATCAATAAAGAAATCGAGGCTCTAAAAAAGCTATTAAATACCTATGGTAATAAACTTGATTACCCTGTCCATTGGCTAGCTATTAAGTTACTTGAAAATGATAGTTACATAGTAGAACTCGTTAAAGAAAACCTTGACCCTTCAATCATTGATCAAGCACAAAAGTCAATTGAAAGAGTTACAGAACAAATAGGCTTTGAGCCTGAAATGGGTATTGTAGATAAAAGATATACTTATATAGCAGAAATGCTAGAAGGATGTTTAAAAAGACCATCAGAAGACATTGTGACCACATCAGATAAAATAGATAAGCTCATTACTCATAAATTTTTAGGGCTACCCATATTTGCTCTTATTATGCTAATTTTATATCAAACAACCTTTGTAGTTGGTGCAGGACTCCAAGAGCTTATGGAGGGCTGGTTTGAAATGTTTGGTGAGTTTACGGGTAGTGCTTTAGAAAACATGGGGGCTAGCGAGTTAGTATCCGGTTTTGTAACAGATGGATTAGTTGGTGGTGTTGGAGCGGTCATAACATTTTTACCTTTAATTATGGTCATGTATTTTTTAATTGGTCTTTTAGAAGACAGTGGCTATATGGCTAGGGCAGCTTATGTTATGGATAAGATTATGAGGGCTCTAGGATTACATGGAAAGACTTTTGTATCTATGATTCTTGGATCAGGGTGTAATGTGCCGGCTATTATGTCAACAAGAACACTAGATAGTAAAAAAGATAGAATGATTGCTATACTTATTAATCCATTTGTATCTTGTGGTGCTAAGATTCCAGTGTATGCACTGTTTATTGCAGCTTTCTTTAGTTCATATCAGGGGTTAATTTTATTTGGACTTTATGCATTTGGCATTACAATAGCACTCTTAACTGGAATGATTTTTTCAAGGGTATTATTTAAAGGGGAGACATCTTATTTTGTAATGGAATTACCGCCCTATAGATTACCATCAATAAAAAATGTTAGTTTGTTAATGTGGGAAAAAGCAAGATCTTTTTTAACAAGGGCAGGAAAAGTTATATTTCCTATGGTAATTGTTCTGTGGGTGTTATCAATCTTCCCATTAGGTGTAGAAAAGAATAGTGCAGATTCTATACTTGGGATGATTGGTGGTGTCATTGCACCTATATTTAAACCCGCTGGATTTGGGACTTGGCAAGCGGGGGTTAGTCTGATAACAGGCGTTGCAGCTAAAGAGGCGGTTATTTCCACAATGGGAATGGTGTATGCTGGTGTTGAAGAGGGTGCAGCTTTACTTGAAACCATAAAAAGTGTATTCACACCACTAACGGCCATGTCATTTATGGTAATGACATTATTGTATACACCCTGCCTTACAACTTTAGCAACAATTAAAAAAGAAACTGGATCAACTAAATGGATGTTGTTTTCAGCAACTTATACATTTGCAATTGCCTATATAGCAGCTATAGCAGTTTTTCAAATAGGAACAATATTAGGATTTAGTTAATTCACTTTAGATTAAAAGAGTCGCCATGAAGCTAACTTTAAGAAGTTGGTGTGTGGTGACTCTTTTGCTTGGAAAGAATACTATTTACCAAATTTATTGTAGATTGAGGAATAAAAGGATATAATAGAATATATTAAAAGAATTAAGCTAGTATTATAAATTAGAAATGAGGATTTTAATGTTAGATATATGTTTGCTTGGAACAGGTGGTATGCTACCTTTACCAAATAGATTTTTAACATCAATGTTAGCAAGACATCAGGGTAGAAAACTTTTGATTGATTGCGGTGAAGGAACACAAGTAACCATGAGGATATTGGGATGGGGATATAAGACAGTAGATGTTATTTGTATTACTCATTATCACGGAGATCATGTAACAGGGCTACCAGGCTTATTATTAACCATAGGGAATACAGGTAGGACAGAACCTATTACGATTATCGGACCACCGGGACTTAAAGAAGTGGTTAAGGGGCTGCTAGTGGTTGCAAAAGACCTTAATTTTGATATTATATTAAAAGAACTACCAGACAAGGCTCAATCTCTAGAAATTGGAGAATTTGCAATTTCTATTGTACCAGTGGACCATAGGATACCGTGTTTTGCATATAGTATTGAGATAAGACGACATCCTAGGTTTATGATAGAAAAAGCAAAAGCCAATAATATTCCGCAAAAATATTGGAAACGGCTACAATACGGTGAATCGGTTACAGAAAATGGAATGGTTTATGAGCCTCATATGGTACAAGGTGGAAAGCGTAAGGGGATAAAAGTGGGATATTGTACAGATGGGCGTCCAAATTCTGGAATCGTAGAATTAATAAACCAAGCAGATCTTTTTATATGTGAAGGTTTATATGGAGACCTAGAGAGTCAAACCCAAGCAGCTAAGTATAAACACATGACCTATTCAGAGGCGGCGACCCTTGCGAAACAAGGAAGCGTAAAAGAACTATGGCTTACACATTTTAGTCCGGCCAATATTAATACGACAGAAGGACTTGAGAATGCCAGGGCTATTTTCCCCAATACTATACTGGGAGAAGATCGTATGACAAAAACACTTATATTTGAAGAATAAAGTATTTTAAAGAAGGGGCGTGAGTGTATGCGTAAAATAATTGCAGTATTAATGATGATCTTTGTGGTGGTGCTTTTTTATAACTCGCTTCAAAAAAGACAACCAGAAAGAAAAAAAGAAACAATTGATGTCATTCAGGATATAAATGATAAGCTAGAAGAGGAATATCCAAGTAATCCTATTGAGATTACGGAGATTCACAATGACATTATAAATATGCTATATGGTACAAAATTAACTGACGAAGAAATTACGAAAGCTGTTGAAGCCCAAAGAAGACTGTACGCTGAAGAGTTTTTAGCCTTAAATCCAATAGAAAATCACATGCTAGAAATTGAAAGAGAAAATCTAATAAATGATGCAAAAGAAATAAAGGTAATTGGTAGTAAGGTAATGAATTCATATAATGACCCACCAGGAACTCTGAAGGTACAGGTGGTTCATTATACCAACAAGCAGGGCGGGGACCTTGTGAGAGAATATATCGTTAAAGAAGAAAATGTATCATCATCTGAAAAAAAGGAATGGAAGATTTTTGGGTGGGAAAATATAGGAGTAGCTAAAACCCAGGAGGAAGAATAGTGGAAGACATATTAGTATTAGCCATAGAAACATCTTGCGATGAAACAGCTGCTGCAGTTGTAAAAAATGGGCGGTATGTGCTGTCAAATATTATATCAACACAAATTGAAACACATAAAAAATATGGTGGGGTAGTGCCAGAGATTGCCTCAAGAATGCATGTTCAAAATATTAATCCAGTTATTCAGGAGGCTTTAGATACTGCAAATGTAACCCTAGATAATATAGATGTTATAGGTGTAACTTATGGACCAGGGCTTGTGGGAGCTTTGTTAGTAGGTGTCGTTGAAGCAAAAGCACTAGCCTTTGTAAAGCAAAAGCCATTAGTAGGGGTGCATCATATAGAAGGGCATATTTGCGCAAACTATATAGAAGACCCTAATCTTAAGCCACCATTTATATGTCTTATTGTATCAGGTGGACATAGTCACTTAGTT
>CAYRAL010000005.1:13202-15789 GCA_964422235.1 uncultured Candidatus Epulonipiscium sp.
ATATACTAGGCAAGACACGGGATGATGCAGCAGGTGAGGCTTTTGATAAAGTTGCACGCGCTATTGGTTTAGGATACCCAGGTGGACCGAAAATCGACAAGTTGGCAAAACAAGGCAATTCTCATGCTATAGAATTTCCAAGAGCTCATATAAAAGAAAATCCTTACGACTTTAGCTTTAGTGGGGTAAAATCATCAGTTCTAAATTATATAAACCAATGTGAAATGAAAGATATTGAGGTAAATAAAGCAGATGTAGCGGCTAGTTTTCAAGCAGCTGTAGTAGAGGTATTAGTAAACAATACCATAGCCCTTTCGAAACAAGAGGGTATCAATGTCATCGCATTAGCTGGAGGAGTGGCGGCTAACCAAGAATTAAGGGCAAAGATGCAAAGGGCTTGTGAAAAAGAAGGAATCGTATTAAAATACCCCAATATGAAGCTATGCACAGATAATGCAGCGATGATTGGATCAGCGGCATTTTTTGAATATAGGAAAGGTGTTCGCCACGGGTGGGATCTAAATGCTGTTCCAGGACTGAAACTAGGTCAAAAGTAAATAATAGCTTTTGACGATCAAATGAAAAGGGGGGTAGGAATATGCGAAAAACGTTACGTTGGATTATTTCAGGGATGATTGGACTATTAGGCTTGTTCCCCGTATCTAAGTTTAATGAAATGGGAATGATTCCTGAGAATGTTACAGGTGTATTTAATGTGCTGTACTCAAACATCGAAATCATTATTTTTATAATGATAGCAAGTATGGTGTTTTTTACTATAGCAAATCCCATATCAAAAAGGGTATCACATAAATTAGAATCTATATTAGAAGAAAACACACTACAAGAAATTTTAATATATGTCATTGCCATAGCCATTGGCCTTGGAGTTGCCAACTTAATAGGGAGTGCTTTTAGACAAAACAAAAGATATACACCCTTTGCAATATTGCTATACATCGGATTGGGGTATTTTGGCTACCATACAGCTCAGTTAAAAGGTGATGAAATTAAAAAATGGTTTTCCAAAAAGTCCTTATCTCAGCCATCCTTATCTCAACCAAATGAGGCTAGTCCTAAAATTTTAGATACCAGTGTTATTATAGATGGGAGAATTGTAGACATCCTTAGAACGGGTTTTATCGAAGGAAGGATCATCATTCCAGTTTTTGTTTTGGAAGAGTTAAGGCATATAGCAGATTCTTCAGATGGGCTAAAAAGAAACAGAGGACGCAGAGGACTTGATATTTTAAATGAAATTAAAGAAAATGAAGCAGTCCAAGTCGATATTATAGAAAAAGATTATAAAACAATTAAAGAAGTAGATAGTAAACTAATTAAACTTGCAGAAGAGTTGAATGCTTCACTTGTAACCAATGATTATAATTTAAATAAAGTAGCTAGCTTTCAAAAAATGACGGTTCTTAATATTAACGAATTATCCAATGCCGTTAAACCAGTTGTTTTACCAGGGGAAGAAATAAATGTTTTAGTTGTTAAAGAAGGTAAAGAAGAAACACAGGGTATTGGATACTTGAATGACGGAACGATGATTGTCGTTGAAGGCGGGCGAAAACATGTAGGTGATATGATAGAAGTTGTCGTAACAACAGTGCTTCAAACCGCGGCAGGTAGAATGATTTTTACTAAGCTGAGGTAGGTCTGGTTTGGGGGACGGTTAACAAATTTACTTAGTTTCAATAAGATTAAACTCAGGTCAACTTATGTGAATTGGTATAAAATATACAGGAGGTGAAATATGTACTGTAGTGTTGTGATTGTAGCTGCTGGTAAGGGGAAACGTATGGGAAGTGATATGAACAAGCAGTATTTAAAGCTTAATGGCAAAGAAGTCTTAGCTCACACCATAGATAAATTTGAAAAGTGTAATGACATTGATGAAATTATTGTTGTAACAGGAAAAGATGAAATAGAATATTGCAGGCAATACATATGTGAAAAATACAATTTTTCTAAAATTAAAAATATCGTAGCAGGTGGTAAGGAAAGACAAAATTCAGTGTATAATGGGTTACTACAGGTAAGTGGTAGAACACAGATTGTACTGATACATGATGGTGCTAGACCTTTAATAAGGCTTAAACAGATTCAAGATAGTATCAAGATTGCAAGAGAAGAAGGGGCGTGTGTTATTGGTGTACCTATTAAAGATACAGTGAAGATATGCCATAACAACCAGTTGGTAAAAGGAACACCTCCAAGGGATAGTTTGTGGATAGTTCAAACGCCTCAAGCATTTAGATATGATTGGATCATGGAGGCTTATGAGCTAGGTATTAAAAATAACTTAGCGGCAACAGATGATTCCATGATGGTTGAAGCCTTAGGTTATCCTGTGAAAGTAGTTGAAGGACGCTATGATAATATTAAAATAACGACACCAGAAGATTTAGTTATTGCTAAAAATATGATGACCTAGAGGGGTATAACCGTGTATCTTAAAGACTAGTAATAAATAAGTTGAAATAAAATACAAAAACAGCTTGACGATGAACAAACCCTGTGATATATTGTATAAGCGTCAGGCGAGAAATAGCAAAAAACATAAAAAAATGTGCTTGACAAG
>CAYRAL010000006.1:0-15311 GCA_964422235.1 uncultured Candidatus Epulonipiscium sp.
CAAAATCTTCTCCGTGATCTAAATGGATAGAAACTGGTACTGAAACCTTGCTTGCACACCATTTTGCGACATTTACAAACCAATCGTGTCCTGAATAAGCGCCTGTATTAACATAATGAGCAAGTATAATTGGCGAGTTTAATTCTTCTGCTGCACGGCAAAGTGCCCATATGATATCATAGTTCCCACCTTGTGTATTGATTGCTGGTATGGCATATCCATTTTTTGATGCATGCTCTAATTGTTCCTTGTTGGTTACTAACATAATAAAACCTCCTTATAGTATCTCGTGCCTATAACCGTTTATACTTCTTTTAGACTAGTACTTTCTCTTACGATTAATTCTGTCTTAAATGAAACCTTTAAGTTATCTTTCTGTCCATTAATCATATTTTGTAACATCTCTATAGATGCCTGGCTGATTGCTTCTCTTTGCATCTCCATGGTCGTTAAACTAGGATTGCCAAATTTACTAAAGGATGAGTTATCAAATCCAATTACTGATATGTCTTCTGGAATGCGTAAATCTAATTTTCGTATTGCATTGATTGCAATATAAGCTAACATATCATTTCTCCCAAAAATACTATCAACCTTAAGGCCACCTTTAATTCTTTTAATGATTTCAGCCTCTACCTCTTCTTCACTATAGCAACCAGCTATAATACGTTCCTCTGAACAATCAAGTCCATTTTTTTTCATTTGATGAATAAAGCCACTTAATCTTAAGTCATCCATCGTACTTTTAGTTCCCTTAGAACTTATTCTATCCAAATATATAAGATTAGTCCTGCCACATTCTACCAAATGCCTGACACAATCCCTTGAACCACTATACAAGCCTGAATTAATAATGCCTACTTGCTTCGGTGCATTATAATATCTGCGATTCATAAAAAGTATTGTGGGTATGTTTGCATCTACAAATTTTTGCACATACTTTTCCGGGAAGCTACTGGAGCTTATAATAATACCATCATACTGACGGCTAATAACTTGAGAAACAAATTCTTCTGTATTTCTATTGGCACATAAAGATATTAAATATCCTTTATCATAAGCAAACTTATCCATCTCACTTACAATCCTACTAAAATACTCATTGGTGATTTGATCTGCTATAAAGATAATTTGGTTACTTGGTTTACCCTTTAATGCTCTAGCTACGTTATTGGGCCTATAATTTAGCTCTGCAATTACCTTTTCAACTCTGACTCTTTTTTCTTTACTGACGTACCTGTTATTATTAACAACATACGAAACAATAGTTTCACTGACACCTGCTTGTTTAGCTACATCAGCCCGTGTAACTCTTTTCCTATTATTCATTTTATTCTCCCCTTTTTATTCTCCCCTTAAATATACACATAAATAATGTTTCTCTATACACTCGTGTGTATATCTATGTAAAAAAAATGACTTTCTCTACTTAAATCTTACACTCATTTCTATTCTAAGTCAATACAAAATTGTAATATTTAGCAAGTAAATATTACAATTTTTCTAATTCTATAATCTTGGTGCATATCTTTTGTGCAAGATGCTTGTTATGTGTCACAATTAACATGCCTAAGTCCATCACCCTAGCCTGCTCTAAAATAACATGCCAGATTTGAGCCTGAGTTATGACATCTAACATGGTACTGACTTCATCTGCTATTAAAAACTTAGTTTCCCCACTAAGGGCCCTACATACGGCAAATCTTTGTAGTTCTCCTCCTGAGAGTTCGGCCGGGTACCTACTCATCCAAGCTTCTTCAATTCCCATAGCTTTTACTAAGTCCCAATTAATAGGGCCACTCTCTTCTAATACATCTTTCATTCTCCACCTAGGATTGATAGATTTCTCAGGGTGTTGATAAATTAATTGTACCGGATTATACCCTTTTTTAGCTATGGGTTTATCATCTAGTAAAACTCGTCCTTTATTAGGTTTTTCATATCCCGCTAATACTTTAGCTAGTGTGCTTTTCCCCTGCCCACTTTTAGCAAGGATGCCTACTCGTTCGCCACTATTAATCTCAATGTTGATATTCTCGAAAATATAATCATCTTTTCCATATCTAAAACTAAGATCTTCTCCTTTAAGTTGCATGAATACACCTCACCATTCCACCCCTAATTTGACGCATAGCTATCTTTCTTTTGCATTTTTCATCTGCCCATTGGCACCTTGGTCTAAATAAACAACCTTCTGGAAGTTCTTTACTATAAGGCTGGAATCCTTCTATAGGATGGAATCCATTCTGCGGAAGAGCATTAAATAATGCTTTTGTATAGGGATGGCGCAAGGCGTCTAAGCCGGAATGGAAGTCCTTTATTGGAGCAATCTCAACTGTTGTCCCCCCATAAAAAACAGCTATTTTATCAGCAACTTGAAGGGCAAGATCTATATCATGGGTAATCAAAATAACGGCTTTTCCATCATCTGCAAAGGCCCTAAAGTATTTAAGGGTTTTCATAGCTACATTAAGGTCAAGTCCTGGCGTTGGCTCATCAGCAATAATTAGATCTACATCTTGCTGATCTGCTGTTGAAACAAGGGCCCTTCTGGCCATCCCACCAGATAACTGAAAAGGATAAAGTTTCTCAGATCTTTCACATAGGTCATATCTCTTAAAAGAGTCTTTTTGTCTCTTTTTTGCCTTAAGGCTATTATTACTAGCCCTTACCTGCTTTCCTATTTTCATCAAAGGATTTAAGTAAGAGATTGATTGTGGAACGAGGGCTATCTTTCTTCCTCTTAGCTCTTTTTGTCTTTCTGATCTTAGTTCTTCTCCTTCATACTTTATACTTCCTGTTAAGCTAGCATTATCAGGTAATACCCCCATAATTCCATGAGCAAGTAAACTTTTGCCACTGCCACTTGATCCAACAATGGCTAACAGTTCGCCTTTGTGCACACTGATAGAAAGATTGGAAATAACCTTAAGATCATGCTGCCTAAGACCTTTTTCATACATTCTAAAAGATACTGACATATCCCTAACTTCTAATAATGGTGTTTTATTCTTCATTATAACCCCTCACTCTTGTGAACTATACGGATCTATAAGCCTTTTTAAATTATCCCCAAGCTTGTCAAACAACAGTACAAGCCCAACTAACATTGTACCTGGGAATACTGCAAGCCACCACATACCTGATGATAGGTATTTCATGCTTTCTGATAATATAATGCCTATAGCAGGCTGCTCCGGTGATAATCCAAATCCTAAAAATGTAATGGCAGCCTCATGTAAAATAGCATGAGGAAATAGTAATACTAGCCCCACAATAAACTGCGGAATTATATGAGGTAAAATATGCCTTCTCATAATATATAAATTACTTTTCCCAAGGTTTTTGGACAATTTTATGTAATGTTCATGATGTAATTGTAAAACTTCACCACGGACTAATCTTGCAAGACTTGGCCAGTGAGTTATAGCAATCCCTACTACTAGGCCTTTAAGGCCCCTTCCCAAAGCAAAGGATATAAGGATTAAAAGAATAATATGTGGAATCCCCATTACTAAGTCTATACACCAAATAATTATTTTATCAACCCATTTAGGCATTATACCTGCTATTGTTCCAATAATTACTGCTATAACCGCACTCACACTTGCAGCTATAATACCTATAATGATACTAGTAGATAAGCCTTTAATGGTCCTATACAGCATATTCCTTCCCATCCAATCGGTCCCAAATAAGTACTTCATTGATGGCGGCAGATTCTTTGCCGTAAAATCAGCTTCTAGTGCGCTCTCACTTAAAAACACCCCAAAGACAGTAATCCCTAGTATGATAGAAAGAGTAATAATCGTTATAATAAGTGTTTTTGTTTTTCTGTTCATTTTAAGCTATTCTCCCTCATCTTTGGATCAACAAGATTATAGATTATATTGGCAATGGAATTACCTACAAATACAAATAAGGCACTGAAAATAGTAATTCCTAGCAGTAAGGGAACATCACTCCTTAGGCCTGCCTGGACGGCCGCTTGACCAAGACCTGGGTAAGAAAAAACTTGTTCCACTAGTATACTTCCTCCAAATAGCTCGCTGAAAGATGCAAATTGCAAGGTGATTGCAGGCACAATAATATTACGTATGCCATGGTTTTTTATAATATTTATTTCTTTTTCGCCTCTTGCTTTGGCAAATAAAACATAATCACTAGATAGTACTGTTATCATTTTCTCTCTTGTATGGAGTGCCACAGTTGCAAAAGAAGTTAGGCTTAAGGTAAGGGCTGGTAATATCATATGGTAAATACGATCTATCATTGTAACTTCTGAATGAAGCATTCCAGCTGGTACACTAAGACCTACAGGAAACCAGCCTAGGTAAATTGCAAATATCATTAAAAATAATAATCCTATCCAAAAAGTTGGGGTAGATGATAGTACCAAGCAAATTATTTTAATTATTTTATCCGGCCATCTACCTTTCCAAACACCCATTATAATCCCTAGCAAAAATCCTATGAAACCTGATAAAAGCCATGCTACACCCATTACTGTAACAGAGGACTTAAATCTTTCTCCAATGATAGAAATTACCGGCTTTCTATATATAAGAGATGTCCCAAAATCTCCTTTTAAAATAGCCTTGCCCCAAGATACAAACTGCTGAGTAGGAGAATCATTTAAGCCCCAGAATTCACCAATGTTTTCTCTTTGCTCTGGGCTTACTGTTACGCCTGCACCTACGTAGGCTTGAACAGGGTCTACTGGTGATACACTTATTAAGGTGAAAGCGATGATACACACAGCCACCAATAATGTAATGAGGCGTATTAAATTAGTAGTTATATTGATTACGATCTTCCCTGACATTTAATACACCTCTAAATTCCCTATTTTAGTTCCATTTCCATTCTTTTAGGTTTGCTGCTACCGGCCAGGCATGTCCGTGTGGATGTATTTTTTGCTGGCCTATATTAAGACCTTCTTTAACATAATACAAATGGTCTACATTCACAAGCCATACCCATGGGCTTTCTCCTTCTGTTGCCAGTCCTGTTTCTCCGTCCCACTGAACCTTTTTCCAATATTCCATAGCCTCATCTACATTAAGGGCCGCCATAGCACTTTCTATATATTGATCTGTTATAGGGTTTGAAAAGTATCCTGGATTATAATAATCTTTACCTGTATTATCACTATGATATAAAAGATATGTTTCTTTAGGATTTTGTGCTCCCCAACCCATTAGAACTGACTCACTAAACATTCTTTGCTCGATTATGTCCCAACTACTTCCTTCTGTGTTGATGGCGATACCAAGTTCTTTCGCTTGAAGCGAAACACCTGTTGCAAGAGCTTGCCTTGTAGAGTCACTTGCTGGATAAAGTAAGTTGAACTCAGCCCTTAGACCATCTTTTTCACGAATGCCATCACTACTAATGGTCCAGCCTGAGGATTCTAAAACTTCTTTTGCTTTTTGTAAATCATATTCTACCATAGCCTCATCATTTCCCCAAGGCATCCCATCACATTCTGTATAAGCTGGTCTACCATAGCCGTTAATAACGTCCCTAATAAGGTTTTCTCTATTAATACCATAAGATAAAGCTCTTCTTATTGCAATATCAGAAGTTACATTATTTCCGATTTTATGACCACTTTCATTAACTTTACCTTCATCTTTAATATATGGTAATGTTAGCCCCCGATTATCAATTGATTCAATGATTGTTAGTTCCATACCATCAATTGCTTGGTCTGCTAGATTGGCGGCTGTAACTGCTACATCTAACTGGCCTGCCTTTGCCGCTGCCAGTGACGTGTCCTCTTCCATGAATAATATGGTTACTTTCTTAATCTCTGGTACATGACCATAATAATCTTCATTGGCAACCATAATAATCTGCTGTCCTTTATCCCACTGTTTTAATATAAAAGGGCCACTTCCAATGGGGTTTTCTCCGTAAGTAGCATCATAAACATGTTCTGGAACAATTCCTGTGGCCACAACAGTATGTGCAAATGAGGAGTCCGGTTTTTCTAAATGAAACTTAACTGTTACATCATCAGGGGATTCTATACTTTTAAGATTGGTTAAATCTACAATAGACCCACTAGACTTTGCCGTCTCAAATGTAAAGACTACATCTGAAGCTCTAACAGTTTCTCCATCTGTAAACTTGGCATCATTTCTTAAGGTAAATTCCCAAGTAAGGCCATCAGAACTAATCTGATAGTCAGTAGCTAAGTCATAAGTGATTTCCATATTAGCATTTGTATCGATTAAAGTACTTTGAAATAATGGATTGCCATACCGACCCCAGCCTACTGTTGGGTCAAATCCCTCATCTGGCTCACTTCCAATTGCCATTACGAGTTCATTCTTGGCAATTGATTGAGTCTTCTTTACCTGTTCTTCTACGCCTTGACTTCTACATCCTACCAAAACAAACAATGCCATAGTCATTACTATGGGCATTATTAGATACTTCCTCATACTATTCCCCCTCTGGCATAGCCTTCAGTGCTGCCTGATAAACAGTTTGAACTGGAACATCATACTCTTTGGCTCTGAGTTTACAATCTTCATATTCAGGCGAACATTTGACAACATTACCATACTCAGCCTTTTTAATCCTAATATGACCATATTTTGTGTTAACGGTTAACCATTCTCTAGCCATACATACCCTATTAGTCTTGTACATTCTAATGCCTATGGTTGTTGTTTCTCTAAAGATCACTTTCTGCATATGCTGAATCTGTTCTTCTAGACATAAAACACTAAGTTTTATAGCAGGTCTGTTCTTCTTCATGTATATAGAAGTGTAAAAAACATCTAATGCTCCTTGCTCTAATAAGGTCTCCATTACATAACCAGCAACCTCACCAGTCATATCATCAATGTTGGCTTCTATTACCCAAGCCTCATCTAATACTGTTTTTTTTTACTCTCTATTAATACCATACGAAGTAAATTAGCCATTTTAAGATCTCTTTTACCTGTACCATATCCAATAGCTATCGCTTGGGCCTCTGGCATAGGGCCAAATTCATCTGCTATAGTCGCTATAATAGCTGCACCTGTTGGCGTGACTAACTCTTTAGGAATACCTTTACTATAAAAAGGCACTTTAGATTCTCTTAAAATCTCTAATGTTGCTGGTGCTGGCACTGGAATAAGGCCGTGTTGGCAGTGGACAAACCCTGTTCCTGTATGAAGAGGTGAACTGATTACTTTCTCTACTTCTAAATCAGTCATACATATGGCAGCCCCTACAATATCTACTATAGAGTCTATTGCGCCCACCTCATGAAAATGCACTTTATCAATAGGTCTTCCATGTATTTGACTTTCCGCTTGTGCTACTTTTATAAATATTTCTTTACTTAACTTTTTCACTTTCTCATCTAGGTCACTATTATCTATCAATTTTTCGATGTCATGTAGGTTCCGATCATGAGTATGTACATGACCATGTGGTTCTTGATGCTCATGGTGGCCATGGTCATGGGTATCCTCTTCTAATATGACATTTACATCCGTCCCCATAATACCATTTTTTCCTTTTTTGCTAATCTCAATTGTATAGCCTTCCACATTTAATTTTTTAAGCCCCTCAAGAAGTGTTTCCTGCTTTACGCCTAGATCAAGAAAAGCGCCCAATGTCATATCGCCACTAATTCCTGCAAAGCAATCCAAATATAATATTTTCATTTGCTTTCCTCCTAATTGCTACTTAATTTATTGATCATACTTGCGCTGTATCCTGCGCCAAATCCATTGTCAATATTAACAACACTAACACCACTTGCACAACTATTCAGCATACATAATAATGCCGAGAGCCCATTGAAGCTAGCACCATACCCAACACTAGTAGGTACTGCAATAACTGGTTTATCGACTAGGCCACCTACTACACTTGCTAATGCCCCTTCCATACCCGCTACAACAATAACCACATTAGCCTTTTGTAGTTTTTCTGTATTAGCTAAAAGACGGTGGATTCCTGCTACTCCCACATCATACAACCTGTCTACTGTATTGCCTAATGTTTCTGCTGTAACAGCTGCTTCTTCAGCAACTGGAATATCTGCTGTACCACCTGTAACAACTATAATCTTGTGCTTTGATTTTGGAATTTCTCTCTTCCCAACAACTACGCATCTTGCTAGTTCATGGTACTCAACATCATCTGTAACTTCTTTAATTGCTTCATATACTTCTTTACTAGCCCTTGTTCCTAAGATATTGACATCCTGATGTTCTAACATGTGAGTTACAATGCCTTGGATATGTTCTATTTGTTTGCCTTCACAATAGATCACTTCAGGGTAGCCGTTACGCAAGGCCCTATGATGATCTATTTTCGCATACCCTAGTTCTCCGTACGGAAGTGTTTTAAGTGTATCTAATGCTTCATCTATACTAACTGAATCATTTTTTACACTTTCTAATAATGTAACTAATTTTCCCTTTTCCATATTTTCACATCCTCCATTAAATATCTAGGTCTTCGTCTTTTAGAACTTCATTCATACTTCCAACCCTGTACCCTTCTAAGTCAAAGGTTACATATATAAAGCCAATTTCTTTAAAAAACTTAACAGTCTGACTGATAAAAGATGGCTCTAAAAACTTTCCTTGTTCATCAGGCATAATCTCTATCCTAGCAATATCCCCATGATACCTGACGCGAAACTGTGTAAAACCATGATCTAAAAGATATAATTCACCTTTTTCTACAATGGCTAATTTTTCTGGGGTAATAGGTACGCCATAAGGAATACGTGATGCTAGACATGCCATAGATGGTTTATTCCATGTGGGTAGATTAAGTTGCTTGGATAACAATCTAACTTCTTCTTTGCTTAAGCCTGCGTCCTTTAAAGGACTAATTATTTCTAATTCTCCAAGAGCTATCATACCTGGCCTATAATCAAAAACATCATCAGCAATACTACCATCCGCTACATGAGGAATACCTGCTTCCCCTGCTAATTCTTTAATCTTTGTAAATATTGCTTTTTTACAATGATAGCAACGATCTTTTTCGTTGGCAACAAATTCTGGAATACTATATTCATTGGCTTTAATAAAAAGATGTTTTACGCCAATATTTGTTATAAACTCTTCTGCTTCTACCATCTCCCGACTTGAATGCATGGAAGCACGTACAGTTATGCCCATAGCCTTATCTCCAAGAACCTCATGTGCCACATAAAGTAAGAGCGTACTATCTACCCCTCCTGAAAATGCAACACAAATACTCCCAAGATCTTTTAGTTGCTTTTTTAGCCTATTATATTTTTCTTGTAACATAGTAACATCCCCTTCCATTATTTATTTGTTTTGCTTATGTAGTAGGAAATATATTATTCTTTGCATCAACAGGTCTTCAAAATCTTGTCTCTTAGATAAATTCGCTCCCCTGCCAACTAGCAGGTGAGCGAAATATTTTATGAACTTCTATATAAGCTTTGTTTATGTCCTTCTGGGTCTTATTATTCCTTCATAGCTAAATGTACACTTGTTAACTTAAATGTTTCTGGAAGTGCTAAAATATTAGGCTCATCACCTACGTATTTTCTAATATCTGCTAAAGCTTCTTCAAATGTAGCTCTTGTCTTCATACCCATTCCTCGTGCAAACCCTGGTTCTCTTGCACCAACAATATAAATAGCCGCACAATTCTTCTCTGCAATATGACCACATGAAATCATTGAGAAGGCATGGTATGGATGGTATCCATATGCGTAGCGATACTTTTTAATGTAATCCTCATTGTGGGATAGATATTCTCCGAACTTCTCTAAATCTGGTAATGTATTGTTAAAATCTGTCTGGAACATGTTATACAGTTCTCTGTATGCTGGGAATTCTTCATCGTGGAAATAGCCATCACAAATTGATGAACAAATTACAACACAATTATCTTTTAAAACACGCTTATGACGAATAATTTGTGCTGAGATTGCTTGTAGCATTAATATTGGGTTAGTACCCATACCGTTCCCATAGTGGAAGAATTGTGGCATTCCAAACAAGACAACATCATATTTCTTTTCTGCCCATGGTGTATAGGTTCTCTCATCTGCTACTTCCCATGAAAGTGGCTGAATTTCTTTTCCATAGCCTGAAAATACTGCAATTTGTCTAGAATGAGTATCTAGTACTGCGTCACACATAAAGAACTTTTTGCCCATGCACTCTTCCATATATTGACCGATTTCATCAAATTTTGTTCGCATTAAGCTTTTGCTATTAACGGGTGTAAAGTCATCTCTATGCATAACATCTGGTGAATGATGTGTTGCAATTGACCTCCAATGTGTAATTCCTGTTGCACAGTGCTTGTATCCACCTGAATAGCCGCCGTATGGGTTACCAAGAGCATGCCCAATTAACACTGCAAGATCTGCATCATAAACCTCTTTATTCATAATAACTGCGTCTCCACGTGGTGTCGTTCCAAGGTCAATGAGATTGTCCCAGTTTTCACTATCATGGTTTTCGATTTGGCCTGAGTACCAAAACTCATTAAATACCTTTTCACCTAAGATTCGGCGTATTTCTTCTTTTTTGTTTTTTCTATGAAGACCATTACTACAAAGAAGTTTAATATCCTTTTTCTCTACGCCTGCCTTTAAGCATTCTTCGATAATGATTGGAATAGATACAATTCGATGAGCTGTTGGGTGTTCTCCACCTTTTACTCTATCTGGGAATATAATGACAACCTTAGAACCCTTTTTAACTTGCTCTGAGATAGGTGGCACACCTACAGGATTTAAAATGGATTCTCTTGTTGCCTCCTCTATATTCTCTAGTGGCTCAGGATCCTTCACTGTCACCCCTGGTATAAATACATCTGTGTTATCTGGTACTTCAGCTTCCATAAACCCATGTCCATATTCGAATTTTAGTTTCATTAATAATTCCTCCTTATTGTTTTATCTGTTTTTTATATTATTTAACATATTCTTCTATAATAACTTTGAGTTGTTCTGGATTAAATCCTATTGGATCTGTAAAGTTTGTAAGAGCGACTAATCCACCATCTATGGTATCAATACTTGAAATCATGGCTGCATTTTCTTCTTTAAGTCCGCCACCGTATACAACGGCAATATCAATTCCATATAATTCTTTTGCAACTTCTTTAATATATGCAGATACGAATGAAATATACTCTTTACCCGGTGGTGTTTTGCCTGGTCCTATTGCCCAAATGGGTTCATATCCTATGACAACACCACTTTTGGGTAGGAATTCTTTTACACCGCTTAATCCACGCTGAATTTGACTACGAAGAACCTCTTTAATACGTACTTGCTGCTCCTCAAATGTTCCTTCACCCTTTTCTTCTGCAGTTTCACCAACACATAAAAGAACATGTAATCCTTGCTTTAGGGCAGATATTGTTTCTTGATTAATTAGTTCATCGACTGCTTTGGCCACTCTTTCTCTTGTTTCATCATTGTCATTCCATGTAGGCTCAAACTGACCGATAATTTGTTGCTTATCTTTCCGCTCTTCCGAGTGACCTATAATAGTCCCTACGCATCCCATATTATGAGCTGCTGCTGCTGGAAGGTTTGTTGTGAATGCACCAAAGTTTACACCTGATTCTACATTTTGCCTAAACACTCCCTGACTTCCAATGTGTAAGGTTTTTCTTTCATCAGCTGAATAGGATTTTAACTTCTCTGCTGCTGGAATTATTAGGGCTTCTGGCAACATATAGACAAGCTGCATATCATCTAGTTTCCCTAAATTATACTTAACACTTTCATCCATTACCCATTCAATCCATTCTTTCGGATTATCCATTGGACAAATTCCGCCAAGTGCCTTTGGAACATCAAATCGTTTTAAATTAACAAAAATTTCTTTCATTCTAGTTGCTCCTTAATTATGCATATTGTTATTTTCTAAAGTTAATGTAATTTGGAATCTCTGTTCCGATTAAAGGTTTACACCAATCTACAAATTCCTGTGTAACATCATTGCCTCTTTCGTTAATATAATTATCTGGCATTGTTCTTTCATGCATCATCACCTCAGCAATTGGAATGAGTATGGTTTCACACTTATAGGGTGCATTACTTATTCTCTTAAGGCCAACCATAACACCAGTTTTACCATCTAAGGCTGCTCTTGCTGCTGCTCTTCCAGCATCAATGGCTTCTTCCCTATCTACCTTAGATTGAAGTCCTATAGACGTTCTTCCTAGTATTCCCGGTTTTTCATTTCTGGCTTTAATACCAAGTTTTGAAACAACTAATGTTGCAAGGTGAGCTGCCGTATCTCCAAAATAGGTGGCTCTTTCTGTTTCAAAAATAGGAGGTGCTACAGGTTTTCCATCTTGATCAAGTAATCCTTCACTAACAACAACGACGACTCCGCCTTTTTCCGCGTGGAGCTTCTTTACATCTTTTAAGAACTCCTCTTCACAGAAAGGTCTCTCTGGTAAATATATAAGGTGTGGCGCATCTCCTTCTTTTTTTCTAGCTAAAGCAGATGAAGCTGCTATCCAACCTGCATTCCTTCCCATTGCTTCTACTATACATACGTGAATGGGTAGTGATTTTACGTCTTGGGCAACTTCCGCTACAGAGGTTGCTATAAAATTCGCGGCACTAGCAAATCCTGGAGAATGATCTGTAATTGAAATATCATTGTCTATAGTCTTAGGAATTCCCACTACTTTAATACCTAAATCCTTAACTCTTTTATGAATTTGACCACAAGTATCCATTGAACCATTACCACCATTAAAAAGAATATATTTTATATTATATTTTTCAAAGATCTTAATCATCTTTCCATATTCTTCGTCGTATAAAGGAAACCTGGATGTTCCAATGGCTGAAGCTGGTGTGGTAAGCAGTAATTCTAGCTCTTCCTGACTTACATCGTTAAAATCCACAAAATCTTCTTTTAATATTCCTTCTGTCCCACCAAGAGCTCCGTAAATCTTTCCAATTCGCTGATCTTTCTTTGCCTCATCAATTGCCCCATAAAGAGATGCATTAATAACTGCTGTAGGCCCTCCACCGTGTGCAATAAGCATATTACCTTCCATATTTCATCACCTTTCATATGTTTGATCATTTACATATTGTAATTTGCCCCAAACCTTTGGATATTTATTAAAAATTTATTTTTTGCCTCCGCAACTCTCACGAACTACTAGGTGATAGGGAATATCAATCCGTACAGGCATCTCATGCCCACCTTCAATCCGATCAACTAGTATTTTAACTGCAAACCTTCCTAACTCTTCTTTAGGCACATGAATGGTTGTTAAGGTTGGTGTTATATAAGAAGCCATTTCAATATCATCTAACCCTATAATGGCTATTTCATCAGGAATAGATATGCCTTTTTCATTAATTGCCTTTATTGCTCCAATTGCAACAACATCGTTAGCACAAAACAAGGCTGTTGGTAATTTTGGCCCATTTAGCATTAATTTCATATTCTCATATGCGTCTAAAGATGACAGCTCAATATCACATATTAAATCTTGATCAATGGGTATATTATTACGATTCATTGTGTCCACATAGGCATTAAATCTATGCTCATTAATGAGGTTAAATTCTTTATCTATTCCTGTTGTACCTATAAAACCTATTGCTTTGTGCCCTAATGAAATTAAATGTTCTACAGCAGTGCAGGCACCTTTATATCCATCACAAATAACTTCATCAAATCCACCATCTACATAATTAACGCCAGCATAAACTATATTTTTAATGTTTTCCTTTAGGAACCTTAGAACATCCTTATTAAAACGCCCTAAAATAACTGCCCCATCTACCTGATTCATAGAAATATTATTATATAAAGCTGCATCTGACATATCATAGGATGAAAAGGAATACCCCATTACATACCCACGATTTGATACTTCTTGTTGGATCCCCATAGCAATTTGTGAAAAAAATGGATCTGTATAACTATCTGTCGTAGATGTGAATATACAACCAATTGCCTTAGTCTTCATAGGAGCTGATTCAGTGTGCCCCTTGATTAATTTTCTTGCATTTTGGTTAGGTTGGTAACCTAACTCTTGTACAATCTTCCATACTCTATCAGAAGTTTCTTGGCTAGCCTTTTTGACGGTATCATTATTTATAATTCTCGAAACCGTTGAAATAGACACGCCCGCTTTCTTCGCAATATCCTTGAGAGTCACTGACATATTATTCCCCCATTTAATTTTCCCCAAACGTTTGGATGTGTTGTTTATATTTAATATACTATACTTTAAACAGGATTTCAAGTCCTATTTAAATTTTCTTATACATCGTTTGTCCTTTTACCATGGTTCTATACACCGTATAATCTTCATCCAGCAGTACTATATCTGCATCTTTTCCAATAGCTATTTCACCCTTCTGATCCTCTAATCCTAATAGAGTTGCAGGATTCTTACTAATCAACTGGGCACACTCTTCTAGCGGTTTCCCTGTAAATTTCATTATATTATTGATGGCTCTATCCATAGTCAATGTACTACCTGCCCGGCCACCGCCATTGGCTAAAGATGCATCTCTATTCTTTACAATAACATCATTAACACCAAGTTTATATTTACCGTCTTTAAGACCTGCAGCCATCATGCTATCTGTTACACCAATGATCCTGTCCATGCCTTTTGTCTTAACGACTAGTCTTACGATACCTGGATGCAAGTGAAATCCGTCGCATATAAGCTCTGTATAAATATCACTTTCTAAAGCAACACCTATAATAGATGGTTCATGCTGATGAATTGCTTGCATAGCATTAAATAAATGAGTGGCACTATTAGCTCCTGCTGCAATACAAGTCATACAACTATCGTAATCTCCTCCTGTGTGTCCTAATGAAATTACAATACCTTTAGAAGTTGCATACTTGATTAACTCTTCAATGCCTTCGTTTTCAACGGATACTGTCATATATCTAATATTATTATCCGATGCTTTTTCGTATTCCTTTAGGTTTTCTATTGAACTTTGTTGTATTAGATATTCTGGCATAGCACCTTTGTAAGTTGCGTTTAAAAAGGGTCCCTCCATATGGACACCTAGTATTTGAGAGCCTGTGGTTTGTTCTTTTTTAGCTTTACTGATTGTTTTTACTATCTCACACATGGTTTCGTGTTCATCTGTTAATAGTGTTGGCAAGTAGGATGTAACCCCTCTGCTTGCAAAATAATTGCTAAGCTCGTGCAAATCTTCTACACTTGCATGATTTACATCTATATTATTTGCCCCGTGTGTATGAATATCAATAAAACCAGCTACTACTACTTTACCTTTTGCATCTATTATTTCATCGTTCTCTTCTAGTTTA
>CAYRAL010000007.1:0-15239 GCA_964422235.1 uncultured Candidatus Epulonipiscium sp.
TGAGTGCAATAGGCCCAAAAGGGTTTAGTTCCATAGCCTTAACAATAGGATCTGTTGTTGTCCCTTTATGCTCTGATACAACAACCACATCTTGCCCAAATATTGCATTAAACAAGCTTGATTTACCTGCGTTTGTCTTTCCAAAAATCCCAACATGTAACCTTGATGCAATTGGCGTCTTTTGCATAATAGCCCCCCTTTATATATAAAGATCTCTTTCTCCAGCCTTAATCTTTCGAATATTTTCTTCTACTAATGTCCTTATTTTTTCATTTTCTATTTTGGGGATTTCTCTTTGAATGACATGATTAGCATTCTCCTTAAAATTTTCATCACCAAAATCCATCATATATTCACACAGTGTCATAAGTGCATTAGGATGGCAGACATTTTTTATGTTACCTGACTTTGCTAAGGCCATAAACCGATCTCCCGTTCTACCTTGTCTATAGCATGCCGTGCAAAAACTCGGAACTAACTCATCCTCCATTAACCAACTTAATATATCCATTGCTGATCTACTATCTGTTACTTCAAACTGAGCATTATGATGCTCTCTTGCTGTGTATCCCCCAACTTCTACAGTAGACCCTGCACTTACCTGAGAAATTCCTTTTTTAATAAGGTCCCTGCGCATCTCCTCATCTTCACGAGTAGAAATAATCATTCCTGTATAAGGAACTGCTAAACGTATAATAGCAACAAGCTTCTTAAATGTTTCATCATCTACCAAATAATTATATTGAGATAAAGAAGATCCTACTGCTTCTTTTAATCTTGGAACTGAAATCGTATGGAAACCAACACCGTATTTCTCTTCTAAATACTCATTGTGAAGCATTAAAGCTAAAACCTCAAAACTTGGCTCGTAAAGTCCAAATAATACGCCACCACCAACATCTTCAATCCCAGCTTCCATAGCCCTATCAAAAGCCGTTAAATGATACTCATAATTATGCTTAGGACCGGCTACATGAACATCTTCATAGCTTTCCTTATGGTATGTTTCTTGAAATAGTATATAGGTCCCTATATCTGCCTCTTTCAGTTTTCTATAATCCTCAACTGTAGTAGCTGCAATATTTACGTTAACCCTTCTTATTTCACCATTATCAAGTTTCATATTATAAATCGTATGAATACACTCTAAGATATAATCAATACCGCAATTAACAGGATCCTCTCCTGCTTCTAATGCCAAACGCTTATGTCCCATTTTTTCTAAAATAGCAACTTCTTCTCTTATTTCATCCATTGTTAACTTTCGACGGTTAAAATCTTGATCACATTTGTATCCACAGTATTTACACTTATTCACACAATAATCCGAAATATATAATGGTGCAAATATGACAACCCTATTACCATAAATGTTTTCTTTAATCTTCCCAGCTATATCGAAAATTCTTTTAATATGCGCGCCTTTACCAGTTACAAGAAGTGCTGCAACCTCTTTGTGTGATAGGCCTTCAAATCTCTCTGCCTTATCTAATATCTTTCCAATCTCCTCTTCAGACACATCCTTGGATGCTTCAAGTAAACCTTTAATATACTCATCGTTAATAAACATGTTTCCCTCCATTATGTATGATTATATTTCCTTTTTTGAAATTGCTGTCTTAACGGTTACATGTGGAATATTACCTAACTTGCCAGTTAAACTGTTAATCTCATTTAGATCCCCTATAACCGTTAGAGAAACGACTGATATTTTCTCCTCACTAAAGGGAAGCCCCATTCTTCCTTTTATAATATTTTGAAAAGAGGCCACTATATTATTGAATTCATTTTGAAAAGCTGTAGGTTCCTCTAAGATAGCACTAATTACGGCAATCTTCCTCATATAAATCCTCCTTAATTAATCCAATTAAAAAAGCCACACCTCTTATTAAAAGGCGTGACTTATCAACATTTTTATATACCAAAAAACAGGCATAGCTATATGTCCGTCATCTTTCAAATTAGAGGCTACTCTTTTTTGTCAGGAATAGGTTATAATGAACTATTTATAATGAACATCTATTAAAAGATTTCTCTCTTAATAGATGAACTTACTATATTTATTCTATTTCATAAAACCACACAAGTCAACTAATTTTACTTAATGGCTCCAATGATCCTTAGGCATAAATACCAAAAGAACCGGTGATGCTGACCCATTAGGAAGAGAATACTCTAGTGTTCTAGTCTCTCCTGCTTTAACAACACCTAGCATAACACCTTTACTATTGTGTCCCATAAAGTATCCTTTGCTTGGCGCAAAGAAAGGCTCTTCATTGTCCCACTTTAATGCACCTCTAAATAATCCTGCTCTTGGGTTTAACATAATGCCAGTATCTTCTGTTGCCGTAATCTCAATCTTATAATTAACCGCAAAGTTTCCTCTGTTTTGTGCCATTTCCCCTGTTATAGCATCATAACCATTAACCCACTCTTCAGCACCTGCACCTAATACAAGCTTTGTTGGCTCACTATTATCCACGTGTATTTTGTGATAAATATCCGTTTTATCAAAAGTTCCTCTTGGATGGGCATCTTTATCTAGTTCTGGAAGATATTGAATATCGTCTATTTTAGCATCTCTTCCTAGGACTGCAGTTGTTAGTGCTACAGTGCCCTCTACATTAAAGTCCATCTGAACTGATACGACCTGACCCTTATCCCATTTTTTAGAAGCTGAGTCATAAATAAATGCTTTTTCCCCTGGCTTTAAGGAATATGTTTGTACTGGAGATCCTTTTAAATAATCATACAGCACTTGTTGACCTATAAATAAAATATCTGTTGATGGGCCTTTTTCAGATCTATTGGATATGCTAAAGCTAACTGGCTCATCCGTTGTATTTTCTGCAACAAGTACAACCTTTTTAGGTTCTACCGCATTTTCTTCTTCTGTAAAACTATTGTGGTGGTGTAATAGTATCCGCCCTGCCCCTCCCACAGTGTCCCTATAAAGTATTCCATTGCTTTTAACATTTTCAGGTGAATTGCTAAGGAATAAAGTTCCATCTTTTAAAATGGTTTCATGGGCTGAAACAGTTCTATAACTCAGATAATTAAAGTTATCAAAATTATCAATTATATCACCCGATTGCCCTTTTGTAAACCTATAGTCTAGTTCTTTTTGTAGGGATTCACCGGTAATATTAACAATAAGCTCCTCTGTATCTGACCAATTACCATAATCATCTTGTAACTGTAAGGTTACAACATACTGTCCTTGGTGAAATATATGCTGTGGTTTTTCAACTACAGCCTTACTCACCACTTCTCCTACCTGTCTGTATGTCCACCTACTTGCTTTGATATTCTCCCATGGTTCATTATCATACGTATATGTAAAGTCCATACGTTCTCCGCCAGCATAACTGTCTTTGTCTGCTCGTAATGTGGTTACAAGAGGTTTCTGGTTAGGCTTAATTGTAATTTCTTTTGTGACCCATTCACTCCAGTTGCCCTTCCCTGCCTCAACCTTTAGTGAAACCAAGTAGTTACCGGCCCCTGGTTTACTAAACATATTCTCAAGTTTTTTATTTGTCTTAGTCTCATCAAAGTTAATCATCCATAAAGTGTCTGTTATAGGAAGATTATTTTCGTGAAAACTCTCATTAATTGCTCTTACAATCTGTCCTGCTGTATACTCATCTTGAACAAATGAAAACTGTGCAATTGCCGGTCTTCTTACTGGTGGCTCGTAAGAACCATCTTGAACTTTAAGCAGGCTAATTTGTCTTGTAGACTGGTCATAATCTGTTTGTATATCAAAAATTTCTGCTATGGTCCTAAGTGGCAAATAAGTCATACTGTCTATTATAATCGGTGGGTTTTCAATTTCAGTTTGGTCCCCATTTATATAGGCTTCTTTTTTACCAATACTTACTTCAACCCTTCTTCCATCTTTCGTAATGGTTACCTTTTTAGCTAAGGCATCCCAACTCACTCCTGCTTCTAAAAGCATGTCTCCCATAAATCTAAGGGGTAGATAGGTTCTGTCTTCAATTACTTTCGGTCTTGCCGTTAAAGTATACTCCTCACCATCAATCCATGCTAAAGTACTATCTAGTTGTAAAATCATTTGTTTTTGCTTCTTAACTTCTTCTACTATATCTACTGCTTCTATTGGGTCTATTTCTTGTACGTCTTGCTCCTGCTGTGTTTGTTCAGGTATAATGTTGTGTATGTTTTCTATGCTATCAGCAAAAGCGGTCAAGCCATTGCCCACAAATATAGACATTGCTAATAGTAATGTGAATTTCTTTTTCATAATCTTTTTGTTCTCCTTTTTAAGTATGATGTTTAGCTATTTTATCATACCTTACTCAAAACCCTTAAACAAGCAAATCAGCTGTATTGTATTCATAACTTAATATTAGCCTTTAATAAGTACTTTAATAGCATCAACAGTTACCCGAATAGCATCAGTTGTATCATGGTGATGTGGATTGTCAAGTCCCAATTTTTCCCGTTCTTGATTCCATACTACTGATAAAATACAGCCAGCTTTAACGCCTAATACCGAAGCTACTGCAAACAAAGTGGCACTTTCCATCTCAGAAGCAAGGCAACCCGCCTTAACCCATGCATCCCATTGGTTATTTAACATATAGGATACTGGCATTCTATTTGGATTATGTTGTCCATAAAATGAATCTTTACAGTGTACAACCCCTGTGTGAAAATTCTTTTCTAATTTTTTAGCTCCGGCTACTAAAGCTGTTGTAACATTAAAATCAGAAATAGCCGGAAACTCAATAGGCACATATTCTCTCGATGTCCCTTCAGCTCTAATGGCGCCATTGGCTATAACTAAGTCTCCGCCTATAACCTTAGTATCCATCCCACCGCATGTCCCAATTCTAATAAAGGTTTCTACACCTGTAATGGCTAATTCTTCTACACCAATGGCAGTTGAAGGACCGCCCATTCCCGTTGACATAACTAAAACCTTTTCACCATCAATTTCACCTATCCATGTTGTATATTCCCTATTGCTTCCTAGGTACCTTGCATTGTCTAAATAGGATGCTATTTTTTCTACTCTCCCTGGGTCTCCTGGAAGGATAGCATATTTTGCACCGTGAGTATTGTCTAGTCCTATATGATATAATTTTTCCATTTGTAAATCCTCCTTATTTTATTTTTGTATTCTTATTATAGCAAAAAGACAGGGGAGTATACCCTGCCTGGTGCCTTAACCGAGTTTTTCTTCAATAAAGTTTGCTAAACCGATAGCATGTTCTTTCATTTCAGCTTCATCTATTCCTTCAATCATTACCCTTATTAGGGGCTCTGTGCCGGATGCTCTAACAAGGACACGTCCCTCTGATCCAAATTTCGCTTCTAACTTTTTAATTTCATCTCTTATCTCTAAGTCTTCAATATAGTCATGCTTATGCTCATTTTTTACTTTTGCATTAATAAGAACTTGAGGCATAACTTCCATAACTTTTGATAGTTCTGATAGGCTTTTCCCTGTTTTTTTCATAATATAAAGAAGCTGGATGGCTGTAATGAGTCCATCCCCTGTTGTATTATGGTCTAGGAATATAACATGTCCTGATTGCTCACCCCCTATATTATAGCCATCTTTAATCATTTTTTCTAAAACATAACGATCCCCAACCCTTGTTTGCTTTAGTTGTATGTTGTTTTTAGTAGCCATAAGGTTTAACCCTAAGTTGCTCATAACTGTGGTGACAATGGTATCCTTATTCAGTCTGCCACCTTGTTGCATATCTAGGCCGCAAATTGCTAAGATTTGATCACCATCAATAAACTGTCCCTTTTCATCTACAGCTAAGCATCTATCTGCATCTCCGTCAAAGGCAATCCCTGCAGCAACGCCTCTCCCCACCACCTGACACATTAAATCATTCATATGGGTAGATCCACATAACTTATTAATATTAGTACCATTAGGTTTATAATGAATGACCTCTACATCCGCACCCAATCTTTCTAATGCTTTAGGAGCCACTTCATAGGCTGCTCCGTTAGCACAGTCTATAAGAACCTTAATTCCTTTAAGATCTCCCGGTATAGTACTGCATACATGGTCTATATATAAATCAATGAGGCTATGATCCATCTCCCATGTACCAATATTTTCTCCTGTGGGGAGGGGTCCTGCTCCTGACTGAGAGAGGATAATCTGCTCTATTTCTTGTTCCAATTCATCACTTAGTTTGTATCCTTCCCTATTAAAAAACTTAATACCATTGTATTCTAATGGATTATGAGAAGCTGATATCATAACCCCTGCATCGGCATCTAGAAGTTTCGTCAAAAACGAAATAGCCGGTGTTGGTACGATTCCAACCGAAATCACATTGGCACCAACAGAGCAAATACCACCTATTAAGGCCGCCTCTAGCATGCTTCCTGAAATACGTGTATCCCTTGCTACTAGAATTTTAGGTTGGCGTTGTTTTTTCTTTGTCAGTACATATGCTCCTGCCCTTCCAACATCATACGCAAGGTTACCTGTTAGTTCACTGTTTGCAATTCCCCTTATTCCATCTGTTCCAAATAGTTTCCCCATTTTATATCCTCTTTCTCCTATAAACTAGTGTTTATTTTATTCTACTGCCGTTGCACCGGGTTCTGAGTCTATTTCTAAATCTGCTTCTAACTCCAGATCTAGCTCAGACTCTATAACTTCTTCAGTTATTTTAATATTCAATACTGGTTCTTCCACAACTAAAATATCTGGCGGAAAATCTAGGGTTATAGGTATCTCATATTCACCTTGTCCATAACCTTCCATATCAATGGTCACCAGAATATCACTAGAAGAAATATTAAGCAAATTTTCTGCTATAGACTTAACCTTAACTGTCATCTCATTGTCTATCAATTCATAATCAAAATTGTCTTGTTTGTTGATTATATTTATCTTAGCTTTGGATAAATCTAATCTATAATCATAGATTGATTGTTCTTTTATCTGTATTGTTATAGTTGCACTATTTTCAATACGGTCTAAATAACTGATTCCAGGTGGCAGTATAAACTTAGTCGTAATTTTTGATGTTTCAATAATATCATCTAGGGATACTTTATCTAATTTTATTGACGTAATACTATCAATTAATGTGGGTTTCCCTATAATCGTAATATTTTTCGGATATACCCCTACGCTAGTTTGTATAAACCCTTCTGGTAGTTCCCCTATAAATTGCATTTCAAGTGGAACTGTTTTCTTCTTACCAATTGGAAGGGTTACTTCTGCACTGCTCTGAGACTTCTTAAGTTCTTTAAGTTCTTCACCATCTGCATCATAAATCTTAATGGGTATTTGGTAAGTCAAGACATCTTCCGAGAAATTCTCAACATCAATATCCACTCTAACTATATCTATTTCATCCATATAAGATTCTGCCCCCCAAACCTCAATTGTTTCTGGTACAATCTTAGGTGTAAGGGTTTCATATTCTTTATTAGATCCACCATTTATGACATACTCAATGGTTTTTGTTATGGTTTTTTCACGCTCAAATATAACTTCTAAGTTTTTAGGTGATTGTTCTACAATAGTTAACCCTAGTGGTACATTTACATCAATGGGCACAACCGGTGCTACCATATCCATAGTCGTTGAGATATTATTTACATACCTTGTAATATCAACTTTAATTTCTATTAATTCAGGGTTGCTCCTAATTTTCTCAATTTGCAATCTAGGCCCCTTAAGCACAACTCGTACCTTCTGCTCTCTAAGAGCTGTTTCATTCTTTATAACATATCCCTTTTTTTCTAATACGTCAGTCCCTCTAAGAGAGATGATTCTGTTTTTCATATCATAAGATTGGGGAGGATTTTGAGTATTTATAACAAATAACCATAGTATAAGTGCCGATATAAGAGACGCTGTCTTCCATCCTATATTATTGGAAAAGAATTTATTCATTTTTATTCCATCCTTTCCAAAACCTCAATCTTGCTTCTATCTTGTTTTTCCCTGAGTTTATTTTAATTAGTTTTCTTTTTAAGGTTTCAGTATCTATTCCTCTTTCTATTTTCCCATTTTGGACAATTGATACTGTTCCTGTTTCTTCCGATACAACAATGATAATAGCGTCTGATATTTCCGATATTCCAATTGCCGCTCTATGTCTAGTTCCTAAAGCCTTACTAACTTCTTGGTTGTCTGTTAGGGGTAAAAAACATGTGGCTGCAGAAATACGATTGTTACTAATGATGACGGCCCCATCATGGAGAGGCGTCTTATCTTCAAATATATTAATTAATAATTGGCTACTAACAACTGCATCTATTATAATCCCTGTACGCTCTACATCACCAAGTTTGGTCTCCTTCTCAATAACAATAAGAGCACCTGTTCTTACTTGTGCCATTTTAAATACTGCTCGCATAATGGCATTAACTGTCTCTTCTGCTAAAGCCGTCCGAGTTCTATCAGTCTCAAGCCCCGCAATAGACGCCAAAAACTTACCACGTCCGATTTGTTCTAAGGCTCTTCTAAGTTCTGGCTGAAAAATAATCACCATACCAATGGCTCCAACTGGCAATGAATTAGACAAAATCCACCAAATTGTATGTAATTGAGATATATAAGCTATTAAGGCAATAAGAATAATAACTCCTACCCCTTTAAACAATGACCAAGCCCTGGTATCTTTAATCCAACTGATTACCTTATAAATTAAATATGCTACCCCAATAATATCAATAATATCATTGATGCCTAAATGGGGGATATTTAAAAAGGATATCTTTGAAAATGCTTCTTCAAAAAGATTCAATGACAAGCCCCCTTCTCTCTATCTCATTAGGTTATTATTTATTTATTATATCATGTTTATTATAACACGCATATTATTAGCTATAAATTATTTTATATCTTCTTGTGTATAGTTACGTTGAATTTGCCTATTTGATTTTTTAACAATAATTTTAGGAACAACTTTTACATAGTAGTAATTTTTTTCATCCTCAAATTGAACAGTTTCTACTCTTGAATAATCCACAACCTTTGCAAAAAACTGTGCTATAGTGGCGACTATTGCACAAATAAGTGTCGATATCATAAGCCCTGCTATACCAACTTCTACTCTAAGTAGTATGACAGCAAATAAGAATCCAACTAAGTTCATTACGGTTCCTACTAAAATAGCAATATATTCTGCAAAATCTATATTTTGTTTTCGTATAATATATACTGTTAATAATACGGCTGATAAAATAATAATGCTCGCTAGGAGTGTCTGATCATTTTTCAACGCCTCTTGTAGGGTTGAAATGTTTGTATTAATAACCCCTACTATATCTGCTATTTCTGTACTTTGGCTTTCCATCATTATTATAACTTGGGGAGCACTGTACCATATGGTAACACCTATTATTAATGCTACAAGTGTTGCTAAGGAACTAAAGAGTCCTGCAATTAGTGGTATTATGTAAGGGATATGCAATTTATATGCTATTATAGTTGCTATAATAAATAAACTCTCCACTGGGTATAATCTAACAAACAGTAGATAAACAATTAAAAGAATCACAAACACAAGCAGACCTACTTCTAAAGACCCCACACTTGCATGTAATGATGTTATAAAAACAAAAAATAACATTATTAACTGAGGAGATAAAAACACACCTATTAATCCCATAATTAATATAATACTCGTTTTTGTTAAGGGTTGTGCATACCCTATTGTTTTGCTAATCATAAAAAGAACACTTACAGTTAGTAGAAACTTTAATATTGGAATAATAAATCGCTCATATTTTTTATAAATACTAATTAATTCCTCACGGGTCTGAAGCAAGGCATCAAACGGTGTCATGCAAACCCTCCTCTCTTAATTCCTTGGCATTTTGATAATAATCTAATCTTTTAAGTAAGGCTTCATATTCATATAATCTCTTTTGTGTTTTTTCATATTTTTTATTAAATATCACAGTGGAAATTCCTGTATATACTAGTATTAACAAAATAAAGCCTACTATATACTTAGATAAATATTCGCTTAGTTCAACATCAAATACTGGAATAATCTCTTTAATATATACATCTGTTAGAACCATCCATGATATAACAATAGCAAGGGCAACCCCTACTGCAAATCTAGTATACCAATTGTTTATGTATATATAGTCCCATTTAAAATATGAACTTCTTTTTTTATCCTTTTTTCCATACTTTTTTTCATGTAATGCTAGTTTTGTCATTAGAATTACTTCCTCTTGTTCTATCACTCTCTCACATCCTTTATTTGCCTAATAATCCACCTTCGGTGTATCTGTTAGATGCATTCCATAACAACCATTCTTCAAGTCCTGCATCATATACCCCGTCTATTTGTTCCCTAATCTGCTCTGGGCCGTATACTTGATGATTACGCATCCAAGATGCTGTAAAATCCTGAAGCCACGGTCTGACAATGGCCTTATGTTCTTTATCCCCTATTGCCTTCAATTGTTCACCAGAAGCCAACATAGATCCCAATATAACCTGGTAAGGATCTAAATCAGGGTTCTCTACACCAAATGAGCCATCTGCATAGTGGGATGGGTATACCATTGGGCATATGAAATCAAGATATCTTGACATCTCTCTATAGTCTTGCCCTAGGGTAGCTGCATCCAATTTACTGGTAATAATTGCTCCAAATACATCTGCTGATACATATACACCCTCTTTATGTAATTGTTCCACCATATATTTTGTAAATTCTGTAATAATTTGAGATCTGCTCTTGTTGATTGATTCCTCTCCAAAATCTATCTCCTCTTCGTACATCCCTTCATGAAATCTTATATAATCAAATTGTATTTCTCTAAATCCAACAGCTGCAGCCTCTTTTGAGATACTTAATATGTATTCCCATACACCTTCGTTATATGGGTTTAGCCAAGTTGCTTTTTGATTACCTGGCTCACTGCTTTCATAAAAACTACCATCTTTTTTGGTTACCATATATTCAGGATGTGTGTCCTTTATTATATTATCTTTAAATGTTACAATCCTAGCAATAGGATAAATATTGTTTTCTTGTAGTCGTGCTATTAAAGTATTTATATCTTTAATCGGTACTGAATTTGGGATTATACCAGCTTGTTTAATAATATTATTATCTGTACTAAATGTCAAATGACCATGATCCCCTTTAACATCTATTACCATAGCATTGACTTCTGTCTGCTTACATAATTCAATTAATTCACCAATTCCATCAGAACCCGCAAGGTTGCCACTTACATATATCCCCTTTATATTAACAGGTTCACTGTGTAATTTATAATCTGTTTCTGGTGCAAGAGTATAACCCTTTAGGGGCATTACTCCTTTTGGAGCCTTTTTACTTACATTGCTAACTGTTATCTTTTCTTTCAAGCCCTCTATTTGGAAAAGTGGTTTCCACGGAACAATCTCTTTATGCGGAAGAATATAACCTAGTACGATAATACCAATAAGTATACCTAATAAGCCCATTAAAAGGATTTTTATCTTTTTAGGCTTATTCCTATAACTTCGATACGGTTTAATTTTATATGGTTTCTTTCTATAACCCTTCATTTTGCAACCCTCACTCTATAAGCCTTGTCTATATAAAATTCATTATATCATATCTTTCTAATTGATTCGACTATTTTATCTAATAGTATTCCCCCTATTTCTTGAATTTATACAGCTATAGCCTTACTAAAAAAATAGTAAGGCTATAGCTGTATAAATTTGATTATTGAATTGGTTTCATTACTGGGAATAAAAGAACATCTCTTATAGAGTATGAGTCTGTCAGAAGCATGACTAATCTGTCTACTCCTATACCAAGGCCTCCTGTTGGTGGCATACCATACTCTAGGGCATGTAAAAAGTCTTCATCTAACTCTGTTGCTTCATCATCCCCCGCTGCTCTTAGCTCGTCTTGACGCTGAAAGCGTGATCTTTGATCAACCGGATCATTAAGCTCAGAAAATGAGTTTGCATATTCTCTACCGACTATAAAAAGTTCAAAACGCTCTGTATAGTCTGGGTTGTCAGTTTTACGCTTTGCAAGTGGTGATATTTCTACTGGATGGTCCATGATAAAGGTAGGTTGAATAAGGTGTTCTTCCACAAATATCTCAAAGAACATATTTAAAATATCCCCTTTTAGGTAATGGTCTTCAATTGTTACATGATGCTCTTTAGCTAAAGCTCTGGCTTCTTCTAAAGTATTTATCTCATCAAAATCTACATTTGCATATTTTTTAACTGCATCGACCATGGTTAAACGTTCAAATGGCTTTTCAAGGTCTATCTCAATTTCATTAAATGTAACAAGAGCAGTGCCTAAAACTTTTTGGGCTACTGTTCTAATTAATTCTTCGGTTAGCTCCATCATTCCATGATAATCTGTATATGCCTCATAAAGCTCAAGAAGTGTAAATTCTGGGTTATGCCTTACTGACATCCCTTCATTACGAAACACCCTGCTTATTTCATATACACGATCAAATCCACCTACTATTAATCGCTTAAGGTGAAGTTCAAGTGCAATACGAAGATACATATCTAAATCTAAGGAGTTATGATGAGTCTTAAAGGGACGAGCCGCTGCCCCTCCTGCAATTGAGTGCAGTACTGGAGTCTCTACTTCAATATAGTCACGATTATCTAAGAAATTTCTGATTTCTTTAATAATAGCACTACGCTTGACAAATGTATCTTTAACCTCTGGATTTACGATTAAGTCAACATATCTTTGGCGGTATCTTAAGTCCGTGTCTTTTAGTCCATGATACTTTTCTGGGAGTATTTGAAGGCTTTTTGCATGTAATTCTATAAAATTAGCTCTTATAGAAATTTCGCCTTTTTGTGTTCTAAACACAGTCCCTTTAAGACCAATCATATCCCCAATATCATATTTCCTAAAATCTGCATATGTTTCTTCTTCTATTTCATCCTGACGTACATATGCTTGTATTCTTCCACTTTTATCCTGAATGTTAATAAAAGATGCCTTTCCCATATCTCTTTTTGCCATTAACCTTCCAGCAATTGAGACTTCCTTACCTTCCATATCTTCAAAGTTCGTTATAATATCCCCACTATAGGCTGTTACTTCGTACTTAACGATTTGGTATGGGTCTCTCCCTTTTGCTTGAAGGCTTTCTAATTTTTCGTGACGTACTTGTAATAATTCACTTAATTCTTGTTCTCCACTAATATTATTCTCATTATGTTCAGACACTTTTATTTCATCCTTTCGTATTCCAGTTCTATTGCTACAGCTTCCTAAATTGAAATATCTAATATTTTATACTTTTCTTGTCCAAAATCTGTCGTTACCGTTATTTCATCACCAATTTTATGATTTAAAAGTGCAGCCCCTACTAATGATTCATTAGAAATCTTACCTTGCGACGGGTCTGCTTCTGTAGATCCTACAATCATGTACTCTACTTCTTCATCATATCCGTGATCATATAGCAAAACCCGGCATCCTGGCTTTACAACATCTAGCTCTACATCTTCATCATGATCTATAATGACAACATTGCGAAACATCTTCTCAATCTCTGCAATTCGCGTTTCAATTTCTGCTTGTTCTTCCTTTGCAGCATCGTATTCAGCATTCTCTGACAGATCACCTTGGGCTCTAGCTTCCTTTAATTTCTCCGCAACATCAATTCTTCTAAACGTTTTTAGATGCTCAAGTTCTTTCTCTAGTTTTTTAACCCCTTCATATGTGAGTAAAATCTGTTTTTGTGTCATATAAAATTCCCCTTCCTTCTGAGTTTCTCTATTTTTAATCAATCTATTATTATTTAAGATTTCATTTCATAATTTTAAAATTATATCCTATTAACTATAACTTGTCAAACATCAAGATCTATTTCACAAGCTTATAAATCTTAATGTTGTGTTTTTTTAGTCTTTTCATGGTTTCTTTATGGTTTCTAGTAAATGTCTGATTCATTGTAAGTAGCATTTCTGCTTTTGTTACATTAACAATTTCTCCATTTTTTATAAGTAGAAACTGATCTATGACTGATACACCATTTCGTCTCTCCAATAACATAATCGTTTTTTCAGCATGGTTGCTAATATCTAAATAGACAGTTTTTGATTTGCACAAATGGATAACTGCCGGATCATCATAATGAGTATCTATGATAATATCGCCCTCAGATAGGGCACCTTTAGTATATGATAAAATCTGCATATTTAACCCTACATCATCAAATATATCCTCTGCTTTTTGTTTAAATCTTTCTGGTGAATTACTAATAACTGTTAGATGATTTATATAAGGATATATAAAGTCAATAATCATATCTACTTCCTTGGTATTACCATCTAAAATAACGACTTCGAAATACTTGAGTTTTTTATCTATTATCTTTTCTTTTTCAATGCAACGAATGATTTCCATTATAAAAAATGGTTTTATATAATTCCCAGTACACTCTTGTATGGTTTGGAATGGGGATGTGTTAATAAGATGCGGTAGAATCACATGGGTAATACCTCTTTGTTCTAATCTTCTTTCTATTTTTCTGAAGATTTCACTTCTTAAGGTTAATGGCATTTTTCTATACATGGTATAGGTCATTGGCATTTGAATGTTTTCACCTTTAACTTCCCATATGGTTTCTTCTTGATGCTTTAAGGATAATTTCCATTTTAGAACTCTATTTCTCAGATTTTCTGGTAGTTTCATAAGATGTTTATTAATTGGAATATTTTCTTCTTTTTCTGCAAAGTATAGCTCAGCATACTTAGCCATGTACATGCCTCCTTATTTTATCGTTATGCTTACATGTATTCACTTTAAGGAGACCTTATGACAAGTTTTTAGCCCTAGCTAATCTCTCTTGCATATTCCCAAAGAACCTTTTCAAGTTCATTGTAGTTTTCTATTTTATTGATTTTAACACGCATTTCTGAGGATTTAGGTAAGCCTTTAATATACCACGCAAGATGGGATCTCATTTGGCATATTCCAATATAATCCCCCTTAAGTTTTAATATCATCCTAGCATGTTCAATAGCTGTAGAAATACGTTCCTCTATGGTTGGTTGTGGAAGCAATATGCCTGTGGCTAGATAGTGAGTCGTTCTTTTAAATATCCAAGGGTTTCCCTGAGCCCCCCGACCAATCATAACAGCATCACAACCTGTTTGTTCCATCATATTTCCCGCATCTTGTGGCTCTATAATATCACCATTTCCTATAACTGGTATAGAAACTGCTTGCTTTACTTCTTTAATGATATTCCAATCT
>CAYRAL010000008.1:0-15197 GCA_964422235.1 uncultured Candidatus Epulonipiscium sp.
ATTTGAGCGATGAGCTGGGTATATTCATTAAGATTTTCTTCATTTTGTATGGCTATATTTGTTTCTATCTTCTTAAAAAAGTTCCTCATATCCTTAATTTTGCTTTGTTCTACATATACAATTGTCCTTAAAGGTATACCTTTGGCCTTCATCTTTTTGCTAAAGACATCTTTGCTTATTGCTAAATCAGTTGTACTATCCATCATACAATATATTTTAGTTCCTGTCACAAGAATATGATCAATATACATAACAGATCTTTGATTGGGAATTAAAACACTATGAAATAAACTGTAATTCCCCTTTATAAGCTCTAACTGATTACTCGTCTCAATATCAGGGTCTTTAAATTTTAATATTGCAAATAACTGGGTCATATACTGAGCAGCTGGCAATACCAAGAGTGCAGCCATTACGGTAAATATATTATTTCTAGTTTTGTTTAGGGCATATCCTAGCAAAAAAACACTAAGCATAATAATAAGCCCTATGAGTGTTCCAATTAAATACTTCTTTTTTTTCTTTGCTAAATAATTTTTTTCTCTTTTAATCATTATACACTCCTACTCACAATAACTCATTTTAACGGTCATTCCCCCATCAATTATAAGGTTTGTTCCCGTAATAAAGCCTGCATCCTCAGATGTTAAAAACAAGCATGCTTTTGCAACATCTTCCGGCAAACCCACACGTCCCACTAAATGCTGACTATGATCCTTGTCTGTTAGATGAACAAATTTACGATCTTTTTTCTTTTTCCACTGTGATACGTCGATCCAACCTGGACTAATTGCATTCACTCTTATTTTCGGTGACAGGCTATTTGCCAAGGAATGCGTTAAAGATAATATTGCACCCTTAGAAGCTGAATAAGGCTCTGTATGTGGTTCTGACATCATTGCACGAGTAGAAGCAATGTTAACGATTGTAGACCCCTCATTTTTCATGTGAGGGGCTATATATTTAGTCAGTAGATAAGGGCCTGTTATATTAATAGCAAGAACCCTGTTCCACTCTTCTATGGTTCTGGTAAATAATGTTCCCGTAGCATTGCTAGCTGCACAATTAATCAGTATATCAATATGTCCAAACCGATTGGTGACTTGCCCTACCATGTCTATTACATCGGTCTCCTTACTAACATCTGTTTTAACGAAATAGGCACTGCCCCCATCGTCATTAATATAGCCTTGTACTTCTACTCCAGCTTCTTCATCACGATCCACAATAATGACGTGGGCACCCTCTTTTGCATAGTTTTGCGCTATACAAGCACCAATTCCTTCTCCAGCTCCAGTAACAACAGCTACTTTATTTAGAAATTTCATAATCTACCTCCATTTACTCCAGTCTTACATCTTAACTATTGTACCAAAAAAGCCAGAGATTTAAAAGCCAAAATGCTTTATTCAAATACTTCTACAAATTCTTCAAATAAACCCTTATCTTGGTTTATTTTATCATGGTTCCCCAGCGCACATACATAGTCCTTGGACATACATTCTCTAATGATAGTGGCCAAGGACCTTATGGTCTCCTGATTAGTCCCTAAAATCTCATCTCTCTCTTTTTGCAATATCTCTTTGCTAATCCCTGACATATATAAATTCTGCGCTCTTTCCCCCTTCATTGCCGCTGTTAAAGGAAAATCAAGTTTACTAATGGTCCCAATAATATATTTTACCATATCACGCTGGCTTACAGTGAAATTTTCTACATAATCTGCTGATTCATCATATATCTTAAGAGTCTTCCCAACATTAGGGTCTCTATAAGATACAAAAAACATGGTTCCACTGCGCCCAAAATCTACAAAACATCCATAGGCCCCGTTTTGCACTCTTACCTTGTTCCATAGATAATCCAAACTTAATATGTTTTTCAAAACACTCATACTACCTGAATGCTCGTAGCCCAACTTCTTAAAATCATAACCCTTGGCTACATATTGGACATTAAATGGCGCTAGCAATGCCTCATTCTTTACACTCAGATCAAATAAAGGATTAGGCCCTTCATCTTCTCCATTTTCCATAGCTTCTGTAATTGTAAGCATTACATTCTTAATGGCATCATATTCCCTCGTCTCACATGTAACCCCTATATTTACCCGGTTTTTGTTATTTAAAAAATGATAGGCTTTTTCTAGGTTTTTTATGACCTCTTCTTCCATAGAACTAAAATTCTTTTCTATATGGCATACAAATTCATAAAATCCTAAACCTCTTAAGCTCTCCTCATAATAACTTTTTTGGGAAAAATAAGATGTCAGCCTATTATAGGCTATCCGGTGGCCATCACTACTAATTGCCATTTCCATTCTTGATTTCATTTCCCTTATAATTTCCCTAATACGACTTCCATTGTCAAATTTTGTAGACAGCACTATTTCTTTTATTAATTGACTTAAGGAAGAGACTTTACTATATAGAGCCTTACTTCTAACCACTAGTTTTGGAAGATACTCTCCTGGATTTTGAGAATCATTAATGACCATGGACCCATAGCTTATGCCACCAGTATAAATATCAATCATATTATTTAATTCTTCATAGGCGTAATTAGTTGTATTTAGCTTTCCTAACATACCCACCAGCATACCAACATAGGGAATTAAATCCTTATCAATCCCTCTAAGGTCATAGTACATATTGATATAGCCGATTTGGTTGGTAAGCTCTGGTGTCAAAATAAAATCAGTATTATTTTCTTTCTTTACTTCATATTCAGGAAAATCAACCTGTTTATCTAAATCTGACAAGGCGAGTGTTGGAATCTTTTCAAGATTTTCCGCTTGATCTGGGGTTACTTGCATTTCTTGGAGCTTATTGGTGTTATTAATAAGTGCTTGAATCTGCTCATCTGATAAGGATGCTTTGAATTTTGCTAATTTGTCTTTTAGAATATTAGCACTTTTTTTGGTAAGACCAGCCTTAGGTTCCATTATAATAAGAGTAGCGTGTGTATTATCTAATAGATGTTTTTGAATGATATCTTCTAAATAAGATGTTGTAAGAGCCTTCTTCACATTTTGTAACTCTTCTTCATATTTTAAGTAAGCAAAAGGACTTCCATCATATAGCCAACTTTTTAAACTCTCTGTAGCATATAACAATCCCTTAGAATGTCCACCAAAATCTGCTTCTCTTAGTTCAAATTCCCGGGAATTAATAGCGCCTTCTATTAACTTTTTATCAATCCCATCTTTAACTAACTTATCAAGGCTATCCATTACTATTTGATAAAATTCATCTTTTTTATCTAGTGATGAATTCTTTACAACAATACTAAAAACTGGTTGCTGTAGACTTGTATTGTATGAGCCAAATACATCTTGCCCAATTTCAGCGTCAATTAAAGCCTTTTTTAGTGGGGCTGCCGGTGTTTCTAAAAGCAAATCTGTTAAGATTTCAATTGCCATGACAATTTCTGTATTACTTGTATCTTCTATAGCAAAGTTCATGGCTAAATATGTTTTGTCATCTTTACTTTCACCTTCCGCAATAGGATATTTAAGCTGTATTTCCTTAGGCTCTAAAAAAGGCTCTTGAATTTCAATATGAGACTCTAGCTCTAACTTGTCAAAATTACATAAGTAGTCATCATTGATTAACTTAAGGTGCTCATCAATATTCCCATCTCCGTATAGGCATATATAGCTGTTAGATGGGTGATAGTATTTTTTATGAAAGGCTAAAAACTGCTCCTGGGTTAAATCTGGAATTGCTTCTGGGTCACCACCTGATTCAAAGTTATAGCTTGTATCTGGAAACAAGGACTCGGTTATTTTTCTAAATAGCAGGCCTTCGGGAGAAGAGAATGCCCCCTTCATCTCGTTATATACAACACCTTGATACTCTATGTCATCATCTTTATTTTCTAGCTTATAATTCCATCCTTCTTGCTTTAAAATCATAGGATTCTCATAAATATTAGGATAAAAAACCGCATCTAAATAAACATCCATTAAATTTATAAAATCCTTATCATTTTGACTGGCAATAGGATAAACTGTTTTATCTGAATATGTCATAGCATTCAAATAGGTATTTAAAGACCCTTTAGCCAATTCTACAAAAGGCTCCTTTACTGGGAACTTTCTAGATCCACATAGGACAGAGTGCTCTAAAATATGTGGTAATCCTGTATCATCACTTGGTGGCGTGCGAAATGCTATTGAAAAGGTTTTATTACGATCATCATTTTTAATATGCATCAGTCTTGCACCACTTTTTTCGTGTTCCATAATGCGTACCATTGCTTTTATTTCTTCCACAAACTCTTCTTCTTTTAATAGAAACCCATGATTAGTTTCACTTTTAGACATCTATTTTCCTCCGCTCATAAATTTTAGCACTATCTCTATTATAAATTATATCTACTTACTCTCTCATTGTCTACTAAGCTTCGTTAAAATATACAAAAAAGCATCTGTGAATCATCACAGATGCTTTTCCTTAACTGATTCTAAGAACTTCTCCCTGCAATCCCAACTGCAAAAGTAATGACTTTGCCCTTTTCGTATGACATGAAAAGCACTAACTTTCTCAAGCTCTTTATTGCACACTGGATCCGTTACTAACTCTTTTGTTTCTTCTTTAATCTCTGCTTCTAAGATATTTATATCGTCTTCTATAACATGGACTTGCCCATTTACAATCTTGACACCTTTAACATTTGGGTCATTCTTATGTTGACGAACTATATTGCGAATTTTAAAAGCATATATAGTGAAATTAAATAATCCCACTAAAAACATGATCATAACTATATTCCCGATAACTGCTAACAAAATATCACCCTTCCTCATACAACACTTTGAATTATTACTTATCTCTATTATAATATTATATTATAATAACTTGAACAAAATATGAACAAATCAATAATTTAATACTTATACATGGGAAAGAGCAGTTTCTATATCAGCAATAATATCATCACAATTTTCAATACCTACTGAAATTCTAACTAAGCCGAGACCTATTCCAGCTGCCTTAAGTTCTTCATCTGATAATTGTCTATGAGTAGCAGTCGCTGGATGTATCACACTGGTACGCACATCTGCTACGTGAACGACTATTTTAGCAAGTTCCAAATGATCTTGGAATCTTGTAGCTTCTTCTTTACCACCTTTTATTTCAAAAGAAACCACTCCGCTTGAGCCTTTAGGTAAGTATTTTTGAGCTAATTTATATTCACTATTGGCCTCTAATCCAGGATATTGTACAGTGGCAATCTTAGGATGTTTTTCTAAATACTGTGCTACCTTTAAAGCATTTTCGCAGTGTCTTTCCATACGCAAGTGAAGGGTTTCAGTCCCTAGGTTAATTAAAAATGCATTCATTGGGCTTAAACAGTTACCAATATCACGTATAAATTGAACTCTCCCTTTTACAATATATGCTAGTTTCCCAAAAGTTTGCGTGTATGACAGTCCATGGTAAGATGGATCAGGATTTACAAAGGATGGGAATTTTCCATTAGTCCAGTCAAAGTTTCCAGAATCTACAATGACCCCTCCTATACTTGATGCATGCCCATCTAAATACTTAGTCGCTGAGTGGATAACGATATCTGCCCCGTGCTCAAATGGCCTACAAAGATATGGGGTTGGGAATGTGTTATCAACAATGAGTGGTATGCCATTTTCATGTGCTACTTGTGCAAACTTTTCTATATCCATTACCTTTAAAGATGGATTCGTAATGGTTTCTCCAAAAATTGCTTTTGTATTATCTTGAATAGCAGCTTTTATTTCTTCTGGGGATGCATCTGCATCTACAAATGTAACGCTTATACCCATTTTTTTAAGGGTAACTGCAAATAAGTTATAAGTTCCTCCATAAATAGAATTTAAGGCAATAAAGTGTTCTCCCGCCTCACATACATTTAAAATAGATACCATTGAAGCAGATTGTCCGGAAGATGTACATAATGCAGCAACACCACCTTCTAGTTGGGCCATTTTAGTTTCTAAGGCTTCCACAGTTGGGTTGCTAATTCTGGAATACATATGCCCCGGCACGGCTAAATCAAATAAATTAGCTACGTGCTCCGTTGAATCATACTTATAAGTCGTACTTTGAGCAATGGGTAAAACTCTAGGTTCTCCGTTTTTAGGTTCATAACCACCCTGAATCATTTTTGTTTCAATATTCCATTTATTATTCATTTCCTATCTCTCCTATGGTTTCTATTTCTTCTGTATCTTTTTCCTCTATGTTTTCTTCGCTTTCCCTAGCACTGTTTTTCTCTTTTTCTGCTGCCATAAGCTCAATATTTTTAGTGAAAATTCTCTGAAAGAAGAAAGAAGATACTAAAGCATATATCCCAAATGAAAATAGTGCAAATGGCGTTAAGGATATTATGGCAATTACATTAATTATAAATAATATCATGCAAATGATAGATGTAACAAAATGTTTGTTTGCAAACAGAAAGCTAGATATCATAATATTCTTAATGGTCATCTCAAATCTTGATAATACTGGGAATATATAGAGTGAAATTAAAGTAACTTGCATGATAAAAAATAATCCGATAATCTTTATCCACATTGGAGCAGTTCCACTTCTTAAAATCTCAAAATATAAATAAGCACTAAATAACATTACACCCAGTATAAGTGTAATAACTGTTGCCTGTTTAAAATTTTCTTTAAAGCTTTTGAAAAAATGTTTTATGATATATGGATCTTCTTTCCTTGCTTTTTTGCCACATACATAAAATAAGGCTGTTGTTGATGCCCCTATTGTAAAAATAGGCAAGCAACATAGTAGCCATAATAAACTTAAAATCATAATATCTGCAATTTCTGTGCCCCATTTATAAAAAGGACCATCTAAATTAAAAAAACCATTCATACGTCAAGCACCCCTTAATTATCTAGTCTATTATATATTAATACAAAAATCACGCTATATCAACTTTTTTCTTCTTAAATAAAACACTAATAAGATAAGGCAGTGTAATCTTGGCCTTATCTTATTAGTGTTTTATCAGCAAATATGTTTTTAAATTCAAAGTAATTAAATACTTCTTCATAATAGAAATCTATGGTTCTAATGACATTATGAAAGCTTTGAGTACCTAAAGGAACATCCCCTTGCCACTGCCTATAATAGTTAATTGCCTCTTTTTTTGTATGATTATAGTATATGCCTTGGCAAGCAGTCTCATGAATGATTAGAGTGCTATCTCCTACTCCAGCCGCAATCTCTTCTTCACTCACATTATCAGGTTCACAACATCCAATGAAGCTATTTATCATTTGTATGACATCTGTAGGCGATATAATGATAGATACATTTGGAAACACAGAGTAAATAGCATTCCGCAAGGAATGGTTGAACCCCATAATGGCAAATCTAATATTGTATTCTTCTTTCATTATCTCAAAATAGTCGTATAGACTCATTGTATTTCTTTTAGGTAATTCTCCTAATATAGACAAATCTTCTAGGCTATATATATAACCATTATTAAAATAAACATCAATCTCACTAACAGTAGTTCCACTCATGGCAATACCTCTTTTAAATTCAGTATTGCCTTTAAATTCTATTCTATTCACTCTTTTTTGGTTTTGTATTATTTTTGCACTTAATGATACTCATGCCTAGGGGTGGTACATCCAATACAAGACTTCTTTCTCTCTTTTGCCATGGAATATCTTCACTTATGAGTTTATTATTTGTCACACCTGATCCACCATATTTAGTAGCATCACTATTAAATATTTCTATATAATCCCCTTGCTCTTGTACGCCTATACGATAAGCTCTATGGGTTTGTGGTGTAAAATTGCAAACTACAATCAAATGATCATCCCACTCTTTTCCTTTTCGCATAAATACGATAACGCTATTGTCATGATTATCACAATCAATCCATTCAAATCCTTCTTGTGTCCAGTCCTTCTCCCACAGTCCACCTTCTTTAATATATAAGTTATTTAAATCCTTTATATAGGACTGTGTCTGTCTATGGGTGTCATACTCAAGCAAATGCCAATCTAAGCTTTGTGATTCATTCCATTCATCATTCTGTGCAAACTCCCCTCCCATAAATAGCATTTTTTTACCTGGGTGGGTATACATATAACCATAAGCTACTCTAAGGTTAGCAAATTTTTGCCACTCGTCTCCTGGCATCTTATTAATCATAGAACACTTTTCGTGGACTACCTCATCATGAGATAAAACTTGTATGAAGTTTTCACTAAAAGCATACATCAGGCTAAATGTAATTTTGTTATGATGGAACTTGCGGTAAATAGGATCTAACTTCATATAGCTTAAAAAGTCGTTCATCCACCCCATATTCCACTTAAATCCAAATCCAAGCCCTTCTTGATCAACTGGTTTCGTTACACCTGGCCACGCCGTTGATTCTTCAGCAATTGTCATAATACCTGGGAACATATTGTAAAGTACAGAGTTCATGTGTTTCATAAAATCCACAGCCTCTAAATTTTCCTTGCCACCATTTATATTAGGCATCCAATGTCCCGATTCTTCTCTACCGTAATCTAAATATAACATAGAAGCTACTGCATCTACACGAAGCCCATCAATATGATACTCTTTGCACCACTTAATAGCACTTGCAATAAGAAACAACTTGACTGGCATACGACCATAGTCAAATATCAATGTTCCCCACTGTGGATGTTCTCCTTTTTGCTTGTCTGCATATTCATATAATGGGCTACCATCAAACTTTTCTAAGGCAAAGGCATCTCTAGGAAAATGGGCTGGTACCCAATCTAATATAACACCAATATTTGCTTGATGAAGTTGATCTACTAAATATCTAAAGTCATCTGGCTCTCCAAAGCGACTTGTAGGAGCAAAGTAGCCTGTTACCTGGTATCCCCATGATTTATCATAAGGATGCTCCATAGCCCCCATAATTTCAACGTGGGTATATCCCATTTCTTTTACATACTTGGTTAATTCTTTTGCAAGATCCCTATAAGTTAAAAATTCATTGCCATCTTTTCGTCTCCAAGAACCTAGATGCATCTCATATATTGACATAGCTTGTTTATAAGGCTCTATCTTCTCCCTTTTTTCAATCCATTCCTCATCCTTCCATGCGTACTTCTCTAGGTCATATACAATGGCCGCATTATGTGGCCTTAGCTCATAAAACGATCCATAAGGATCTGATTTTATTAAAATATCATTATTAGATGTTTTGATTTCAAATTTATAAAGATCTTTAGCCTTAACGCCAGGAATAAATATTTCCCATATACCTGAGTCAGCTCTAAGGCTCATTACGTGCCTTCTGCCATCCCACTGATTGAAGCTCCCTATAACACTAACACGCTTTGCATGAGGTGCCCAAACAGCAAAGTTAACACCCTCTACCTTACCTCTTTTATGTATGTGGGCTCCCAATTTTTTATAGATGTCATAGTGAGTACCTTCACAAAATAAATGTTGATCTAATTGGGATAGTGTAAATTCAAAAGCATAAGGGTCATACATAGCCCAGCTTGTCCCATCATAGGATTCACACTCTAATATATAGTCAAATTTGTTTTTTCTTCTTGGTATGATGCATTCAAAGTAGCCGTCAAATTCTGTCCCTTCCATTGGAAACTTTATGCTTTCTTTCTTTACATCAACAATGGTAACACGCTTTGCTTCAGGAATAAACACCCTAACAACTAAGCGGTCTTTACCTTCATATTTAATCTTATGTATTCCTAGAATCTTATGTGGGTTATTATGGTCTGCATGAATAATCTTTTGAATTTGTCTTTTTGTTGTTGTTAGTTTCATATATTCGCCTTTAAAGGCTCCCCCCTTTAATTATCCTTAAGTTTATTATAATAGTTCTTCTATAATCCCCAATTCTTAAAAACAAAATATTTACTCATTTACTTTAACTTTACCATAATATTACATATAATGCAATAATATTATTCTATATCTTTTTATATCGTTTTAATTTTCCCTTATCTTATGCTATTATATTAGGATATGACTAAGGAGGATTAACATATGAAAACAGTAACTAAAGCTATACAATCCGGTGTATCTTTCGCCTACATTTCAATTTTAACAGATTTCACCAACCTATTTACCACCCCTACGGTCTCAACTATAGAAGAGATCGATACAGATTTAAGCTCAATCATTCACGACATAAAAATTCACATTTCATCTTTAGATAGGCTAATTGGTGATGAGGAACAAAATAAAAGTAATTGCATTGCTGTTCTACAAACTCATCACAAAACACTTGAAAAAAAATTTAAATTAATTAATGGATATAGTCGGGAACTAAACCACATCTCTAGCTTATTAGAAAGTAAGTTTTATTTAGAAACTACAAAAATTGAGAGTATTGAAGGAATCAATTATCATCAATTTGTTCATGAAGGCCTTGATTTTATATCTAAGTCCCAAAGCGAAAAAGAAAAAAATTACAAAATAAAAGAAATTTTACATGCTCTTCCTATGCGAATGACAAAAAACTCGTTTATAAACTATGTTAAACACTCTCTTCAAAAAATCGCTCAGAGTCCACTAGATAAAGATAATACACTATTTTTATCTGTTTTCAAACAAATGTTTGATGGCCGGTTAGCAGAAGATTATGGGGTTACTTTCTATGATATTTCTATGGCTATTGAAGACTTTAGAAATCAATCCGAAACAAGCCTTACAAGTGAAGATATTGAAAGAATTTTTGATGATATTTATTTACTAAAAGATACCATTGAAGAGCTATATAGTATGATAACAATGCTTCATAATATTATTTCCTACTTATCTACATTACTCATACTAGATAGTCTTGACTTTGATATTCTGTCTCAAGAACACGTAGCCTTTAAAGATCTTTTTTTCACTGTAAAATCCTTAATTACCGGAGAAATCCACGGGGAAGATTATAGTATTATGGTAGAAACCTTGCCTGATAGACTTGCTAATGTTTTTGATGAAATTAATGAAAACTATGTTAAGTCTATAAAGGATTTTTATGATAAGTTAGAAAAAGCTTCCTTCCCAAAAACAGAAGAAAGCCTTAAACTAATTAAAGTTTTTAGCCTTATACAATTTTATTTAGGCCTTAATATAGAAGATGCTTTTTCATTTGATGAATCAACAGATTCATCCCTAGGATTACCTGATTCTGTCACTGATTCTGCTACTGAGTTTTTAAACCAAGAACTTAATAGGTTAAATCCTTCTGAACGAAAACTAAGAATGCAGTACTTAATGAGCATGCTACCTTTTATAATGGATAAGCAGGAATTTGCTGTCTATTTTGACAGTGCTATAGAAGGGACTTCTAATGAAATTCAAAAAGCATACGTTTTAGCTAAAATAAGCAATTTTATGGATTCTCTAGGGTATTTTGATGATTTACAATCAGTAACTAATCACACTCATCATCATGATCATGATTGTGACTGCCACCATTCTCACTAAGCTGAATATAATCCCTTTTTGAATAAGAGCAACCACAGTAATGCTGGCGGTATAAGTCATGTTCCTTACTAAGTTCTACAGACCGTTTGTAACCATTTTTCTTTTTAAAATCTGAGAACAAGTAAAGAGAACCTACTATTTGCTCTAGCTCCTCACCTATCTTATTAAGCCTACTAGCATTTTTAAGTGGGCTTATAGATAATGTTGTTGTAAAATAATCATAACCCTTAGCCTTTGCATACTTAGCCGTTTGGCCTAATCTAAGCTTGTAACAAGCAAGGCATCTTTTGCCTCCTTCTGGTTCATCTACTAGGTTTTTAGACATTTTTAAAAACTTCTCAACATCATATTCACCCTCTACAAATTGAACAGGATATTTTGTCTCCATTTGAGATATTAATCTTTGCTGCTCTATAGCTCTTTTTGTATATTCTTCATGATCATCTATATTAGGGTTATAATAAAATACAGTAATATAAAAGTAATCTGATAAATATTCTATTACATAGGTGCTACAGGGCGCACAGCAGCTATGTAACAATAGAGTGGGGACTGTCCCCAATCTTTGCACCTTAAATTCATCCATACTATTAACTCCTCATACTTCATCATTAATTATATACATTATATACTAAAAAAATAATTTAGTCTCTTCTATTGATTATTGTCGAAAAAGAGAGTAAACTAACATATTGGGTAGTAAGATAAATTGAAAGCAGGTAAATTATGTTAGATAAAGAAAAAATTATTAATATCGCGGTTATTGCTCACGTAGATGCTGGAAAGTCTACACTGGTTAATGCTTTTTTAGAGCACACCGGCGTTTTTAGGGAAAATCAAGAACTCGTGGATAGAGTTATGGATAGTGATGATATTGAGCGTGAACGAGGAATTACGATTTACTCCAAAAACTGTTCCATAAGATATAAAGATTATAAACTTAATATTGTAGATACACCAGGACATAGTGATTTTTCATCAGAAGTAGAACGTGTCATTAAAACCGTAGACACTGTTATTCTACTTGTAGATTCCATAGAAGGCCCTATGCCTCAAACACGCTTTGTCTTACAAAAATCATTAGAAAAAGGGCTTCGTCCTATTCTAATGATTAACAAGATTGACAAACTAAATCATCGTGCTGAAGAAGTTGTTGATATGACTTTTGATCTTTTTTCAGATCTTAATGCAAACGATGAACAATTAGACTTCCCAATATTGTATGGCATTAGTAAAGAAGGGATTGCAAAAGTAGAAATCGATGATGATTCTAATGATATTACACCTCTTCTTGATTTAATCATTGAGCATACCCCTCCTTATCCTAATTATGATGAAGAGCCTCTTCAGTTACAAGTATCTACTCTGGCTTACGATGATTACGTTGGTAGATTAGGGATTGGACGAGTCTATAAAGGGATTGTTCATGAAGGTCAAACTGTATCTATCGCAAAGGCTGATGGCTCTGTAGAAACAGCCCGTATTTCTAAACTCATGGTATATGATGGAACAAATCAAGTGCATGTTAAAGAGGTAAGAAGCGGTGATATTGCTATTATCGCTGGTATTAACCATATTTCTATTGGAGAAACTATTTGCGAACCTGATAAGGTAATGCCTTTGGAATTAATAAGCATTGAAGAACCTACGCTTTCTATGAACTTCCTTGTTAACAACTCTCCTTTTGCTGGCCTTAGTGGTAAATATGTAACAACCCGCCATATTAAAGATCGCTTAGAAAAAGAACTTGAGGTTAACGTTGGACTTAAAGTAGAACCTCTAGATTCCACTGATGGCTATAAAGTTTCTGGCCGTGGTGAACTTCACTTGTCTATCTTAATTGAAAATATGCGCCGTGAAGGATATGAGCTTGGAATTTCTAAGCCACAGGTGCTTTTTCAAGAAGATGAAAACGGAAAACTTATGGAACCTATGGAAAGAGTCACCATTATACTTCCTGAGCAGTACTCCGGTTCAGCTATTTCCAAATTAAATCTTCGAAACGGTGTTATGCAATCTATGGAACCAGAAAATGGTTATGTAAAACTTGAGTATATTGCGCCTACTCGTGGTCTTCTAGGCTTTCGGAGTGAACTTATTACAGAATCTCATGGAGAAGCTACAATCCTTCGTTCTTTTGAGCGTTTTGATCACTACACTGGAGATATTCCAAAACGTTCTAATGGGGTTATTATCTCACAAGAAGCTGGAACATCCATTGCTTACTCTTTAAACAATATCGCTGACCGAGGAATCTTATTTATTCCAGCAGGTATAGAGGTATATGAAGGAATGATTATAGGGATGAACTCTCGCAAGGAAGATATGACTGTTAATCCATGTAAAGGAAAAAAACAAACTAATACTAGATCATCTGGTGCTGATGATGCTGTTAAGTTAACACCTCCTAAAATCTTTTCTTTAGAAGAAGCTCTTGAGTTTATTGAAGATGATGAACTAATAGAAGTTACACCTGATAGCATCCGCCTTAGAAAACGTATTTTAACAGAATCTGCTCGTAAAAGAGCAAAATAAAAAGCTGCCTTAGGGCAGCTTTTTATTTTAAGTATTTTTACCATGCTAAGTCTAGTTCCATTATATTAGTTTGTACATTGGCATGGTCTGCTTTTTCTAAAATAGATAATTTGTAATTATTAAGAGCCTGCTTAGAAATTTTGTTTCCTTTTGCCCCTATATCCTTTTGTATTTCATGAAAAATACTTCTATAGCTTTCTTTTTCCTTTATCACTTCTTTATGCTTAGTTTCCATTACACTAATATGCTTTTCTATACACTGTTTTTGCAATAAAGCACGTTTATGTATGTCACTATGCATATTATTAAAATTAGTATTCATATAATTGATATCATTTTTCATAAGGATAAAAGTTTGCTGTCTTTGATCCCACAACTCATTGTTTATCTTTTTATCCAGGGTGTTTTTTACTTTTTGATTATAATCTGTTTCATTTAGCTCCTGAATAAACTTATTATACTTAATAATATTAAACATTACATTATTCCAAAATTCTTCATTCATAAAAGCTTGTCCACCTATTTGCAATTCTATGTCTTTCCATAATTCTTGATAAACCTCTAACATTCTTATTTTTTTACTAATATAATCTTTTTGTTCTTGATAAAATATGGTTCTCTCTTTATAAGCTTTTTGTTTTATTTCTAGTTCTCCATAGCTTTTAGACTCTAGTATCTCTATCCTATTAAGTTTATTAGTATAATACTGTAAATTATTTATTTTTCTCATTTTAACCCCTCCTTAAATACCATATATTTACATATTATAGGTATTTAGGGAATTATGCAAGTAGAATTTTAAAATTATACTGTTTCATGTAAATCCAAAATAATATTGTGAGCCCATTTACCCGATTTAAATCGATACAAACATAGAATAAACTTCACTACTTCTTCTAGGGCAACAATTGCAAACACAGCCTCTATAGGCCATTTGAGTATGAATGCACCTAGAAGAGCCATTGGAACCCCTACAAGCCACATTGTTATCATCTCTATATAGAGTGCAACCTTGGCATCTCCACCCCCACGTAGTATGCCTACAATCATAACCACATTAAAGGTCCTAAGAACAAGTATCCCCGATGTAATATATAAAATAGTTAGGGATGCACTTGCTACCTGAAGGGATACAGCAAAAAGCCCCACAATAGCCCTTGAACTAAGAGCAAGGATGCTACTAAGTATCACGGCAAATAACATTGA
>CAYRAL010000009.1:0-3804 GCA_964422235.1 uncultured Candidatus Epulonipiscium sp.
TACTCAGTACTAGGTTGGGCAAAAAAGCGAGGGGATGGAAAGTCGGTTTTTCTATACGATGAAAATAAGCAGGTTTTTAGTGCATGCGCAGGAGCTGCAATTTATAGGCGCAGTATATTTAAAGAGATAGGGCTATTTGATGAAAACTTTTTTGCTTACATGGAAGATGTAGACATTGGATATCGGGCGAATATTTATGGCTATAAAAACATATACTGTAGTAAAGCCTTTGTTTATCATATTGGAAGTGCTACAACAGGAGCCACAAGACATAATGAATTTAAGGTAAAATTATCAGCCAGAAACAATATTTATCTAGCTTACAAAAATATGCCAACACTTCAAAGGTGGATAAACACACCCTTCTTATGTTTGGGTAGATTAATAAAATATCTTTATTTTTTAAAAAAAGGTTTTGGGAAAGCGTTTAAAGAAGGACTCAAAGAAGGAAAAACAAGAAAAAAACATATTCCCACAATAAGATTTCAAAGGAAAAATCTTAAAAATTATCTTAGAATCCAAGGGATGCTCATTAAAAATATATGGAATAATTAGTAGTTTTTGCTAGGCACTTGCAAAAAGATCTAGATATGTTATAATAAAAGCACAAACAGACATACTTTCCTGGGATGTACGACACTCTTGTTATTTTGAACCTACAACTACGATTTGGGAGCCTTAATGATAGAAGTATTGATGTCAGGCCACAATCTAATTCCCTTTGGGCAGTGGAAGACAAAGATGGTTTTGCAGGCACCCCCCTGGCATGAGCTAGGGCGTCAAAATGCAAGAACCGGCATTTCGGGGTATGACTGAATATTAGCCGCTAGTTTATACTAGCGGTTTTTATATTGCTATTTTTAAGCATTTTGAAGTTCTAAGCCTAAAATTATAACATACAATATAGTACAAGCTACTTGTATCATTGATAAAAAGGTATATAAGGAGGACAAAATGCAAAAAAGACCAAGCCGAAGTTATAATCATAATAAGAAGGCGGGAAGTGGTGTGTGGATGATTATTTTGCTTGTCATTATAGTCAGTTTTGCAGCTGCTAAAAAGGAAAACTGGGTGCCAGATTCATGGGCAGCTATGGCTAGACCTGGTCAGTTAAAAACCCAAGAAAAGCCCGAGGCACCAACTATCTCTACAGCAATTTCGAGAGCTAACGCAGCCAAACTTATTGCCTATACATTTTATAATCAGGATGAAATTAATCAACTAGAAAGAAATATAGAATTAGAAGATACACTGCCCTCATTTTGGTACGATAAATATATTAATGCTGTGGTAGAACTTGGTTATATGGAGGGAATTGACAATAAGTTTTATCCAGGTGAACTTCTTACATATAGGCAGGTTGCGAGTATTCTAAATAGTTTATCAGAAAACAAGTATAACATTACAGTCAATGCTAAAGAAGATGCCCTAGGACAAAAGATTTCTATGCAAAGATTTATTGAGATTTATTCAAAGCTACTGAATAAGATAAATACGGAAAACCCAGGCAAGGGCCCTTATGAGATTCAAGAAAAAAGCCTTATTGTTTTGGCAACACCAGGAACAGATGAAAATCTGGGCCCATGGAAAGCAGCAACAGATCAAGGTGAATACGGTTTTGAAGGGCTCTCGATAGATGCCTACATAGATCAAAAAATAAAGGTAATGGTCAAAAATAATGAGATTTTAGGAGTCGTTGATCTTATAGATAATAGCCCTTCTCTTGAAAGTGTCTATATTACAAATGTAGAAAAAGGTCAAGTCGAAATAATGATTGGTGGAATTACAAAAACATATGACACAGATTTATTCGATGCAAGCTATATGGATACTTTAGTTGACCTGCACTTTCAAAATGGACAAATAATAGGGGCTGATATAAAAAAAGAAGAATATAAAGATAGGGTAATACGAGTAAGTGATTCCTATATAGAAACTGAAAAAAATGGGATTATTCCTGTTTCCAAGAACCTAAAGATCTATGATACAACAGAAGAAGGCGTCGCTTGGAGCAAGCTGAAAAATATCATTGTAGGTACGCCAGATATAGAATATTCCATGGATAATGGGGAAATAAATACAATAACCATTAAAAAGAAACCAAGTATGAAGCAAATACGTCTTCTCATTACAAGCACAGATTTTGAAGATAAGATTCATAAGGATGTACAAATCAAAAGTGCCCACCCCTTTGTTGTTGATTTTTATGGAGAAAAAAAGACTTATGAAGGGGATGAAGTAATGAATATAAAGGAGTGGTCAAAAAAAATGACAAAAGAAAAACCTAGAATTAAGATTACATCATTAAGCAAAGACCTACAAAATCAGCCACTCCTTCAAGTAGAAACAATAAAAAGACGTGACAAAGAGCCCTTATACCCAGGAACAATTGAGATCTGTAAGGAAGAAACAGGGGGTTATACCTTGATTAACGAGGTAAGCATAGAAGATTATGTCGCCACTGTCATTCCAAGTGAGATGCCAACTAGCTACGGCTTAGAGGCGTGTAAGGTTCAAGCTATAGTGGCTAGGAGCTACGCTTACGTCCATGTTTTAGGCAACAAATTTGGAGAGTACGGGGCTAACCTTGATGATTCAACCAATAGTCAGGTTTATAATAATACTCCAGCGGATGCAATATCCAGGCAAGCTGCCAATGAAACGAAAAATCAGGTTTTACAGTATAATGGGCAAGCCATTAGCTCTAACTGTTTTTCAACGTCAGCAGGTTATACAGCCAACTACGGTGAAGTATGGGCAAATCCAGATGGAACATTCCCGGCAAATACCCCCGTATACTTGGTTTCCAAAGAGCAGTATGAAGGTGATCAAATCGTATCTAATATGAAAGATGAAAAAAACGCCTATAAGTTTTTTACCACAGCAAGTGCAAACATAGACTCTTATGATCATAAATCTCCATGGTTTCGCTGGCAAGTTAAAATGAGTGCAGAGGAGATTACTCAAAGTGTCAATGCAGCAATTAAAAAAAGGTATAGTGCAAATTCAGCCTTAATAAAAACCCTAGATAAAGACAGGATATTCCGTAGTAAAGAGATTGAGGATATTGGCATGGTAGAAAAAATACAAATTCATAAAAGAGGTGCCGGGGGCAATATAATGGAGATGATTTTTTATGGCAGCAAAGATACCATAAAAGTTTTAACAGAGTATAATCTGCGCACATTCCTCTCTCCAATGCAGAGAATAGAAGGCCAGGACCCCATTGTAATAAAACGCCAAGATGCCACGGAAATTAAAAACTATGAAATGCTACCCAGTACATTTTTTGCAATGGATGCAAAATACGATAAAAATGAAAAGCTACAATCCGTTATTTTTTATGGTGGTGGATTTGGCCACGGTGTAGGCATGAGCCAAGATGGGGTAAGAGGGATGATCGAGAGAGATTATACCTACCAGGAAATCCTTTTACATTATTTTCCTGAAACTAAGGTAGGAAGTTTATTGTAAACCATCATAAGTATAAATGGAAAAGAAGTGGGCAAATGTTGAAAGATGTTGCGAAATGTGGTAAAATGCACATATAAATATAGTAAAGTTTGTGCAGTATTTGAATATACCAATATTGCCATGAAAAAAGCAAGTCTGCTATGCAAATTATACAACTTATTTAAATTAATAATAAATAAATTGTGTAATAACACGAACAAATTTACTAAGCTATAAAAATAAACAAAAATAATGATTTTTAATAAGGATATTAGGGCACACTTATGGGGGCGTCATTGCTATAATAAGCATGTAACCTACCCCAAGGTTACTGACAAATAATACTTATTT